>CAIKYI010000418.1 GCA_903831545.1 uncultured Methylobacter sp.
ACAAACTTCCAGCGGCTCGAATAATAAGGTTGAACGTCTTTCGGTGAATAGTCCCAGGCCGACTTTAGATTCGCAAGGCAAGTTTCGGAGTAATTCGCGTAAATTTTGTTTAACAAACTGCAATCGGCTGACAGCCTGATTATTTTGTTGGTAGTCGGTTGCAATCATGCTGCGGGTATTATCGATAATAAAGGTGTAGTTGTAAGTTGGCATTTTTTGTTGTTTGCTGGGGTACATAAACAGCACCAGCATGGCGATAAGCGCTATCAGCAAACACCATGTTCTAAAGTCTTTTAATGTATGGTTCATTGTTTTTCTCGTTCTCGTAGAGGCAATCCCTTGTGGTTGCCTTGATAGACTGGGTTAATAAGGGCAACCGCAAGGGATTGCCCCCTACGGCAAACCACGAGGAAACCCCGGCACGGTCGTCCACAACTGGGATTTCTGGTTTATCGGAGCGTCGTCAGGCATATCGACCCTGTCCATTTCCGGCAATAAGCGCATAGCCACTTCAAGGTTATATTTGGCATCCCAGTTGCCGCTGTCCAATGCCAAAGATTGCCGGTAGGCTTGTTTTGCCAATCCAGCCAGGGGCAGGGCTTCATTCATATTCATGGCTTTTGCCTGCTGAACAGCTTGCTCCAGATACAAATTGCCGAGGTTGTAGCGGGCTTTGGCTTGAAATATCCGGTCGCCTCTGTCCATAATCAAGCTGAGGGTCGATAGCGCCTCTTCGTAGCGGTGTTTTTGCTTGAAATAATAAGCCCGCGCCAATCTTAACTCCGGTTCGCCGCTGATCACTTTATTAACGACTACATCTTTCCCCGAGGTTAACTGCCGGATCAAGTCATTGTCTTGATGTATGCCGTACAACGCACCGGCGCAGTAAATAAAAGCCGATAAACTAGCCGCCAAGACGATCCATAACGATAGATGCCTAAGTGTTCTCAGCATTGTTAAACCTCTGAGCTGACTGGGCAATGCGCGAAAAAAGTTGCGACTACGGATGCCTGTTATCATCGTTTGACCTCGCAAAATTTGACGCCCAACAGAACCAGCAGTAATAGGGACGCCATGCTGTAGCAAGTTGCGGATAAATCCTGCTTGGGGATGCGTTCAACATAGTGCATGGGCAGGTTTTCCAAGCGGTTAATGTCGGCAATCGCCTGTTTTAACGCATCAGGGCTTTCCGCTTCATAAGCCTGATAAGGGCTGCCCAGTCCCAAAAAGAACTGATGCAGATAAAGTTCGGGCATGGCTTGGGCGTTGTCATCCCGGCTGTCTTCTGGCTTATCGAAAATACCGGGGCTACCTGCAGTACGCAGAAAAATCCAGTACAGGCGAACTTGTTGCTGTTTAAACCAATGCCGCAATTTCAGTTCACTGTCGTGATCAATCGCCGCCGCGCCGTCTGAAACCAGCAAGACAATACGCGAACCGGTGACGGGTTGTTGTTGAAAAAACGATAGCGCCATACCCAAGCCCTTGCTGACATGGGTAAAACCCAACGCCGGTGTAGCCGTCGCGGCAATCGCCGCTTGTACCGCATTTTTATTTTCGGTCAGCGGCATTACAAATAACGGTGATGTGCTGTATTCCGCGACCCCGATTAAATCGTTTTGCCGCTGTTTGACAAAATCGGTCAATAACCGCCGCGCCGCTGCGGCTTTGGATTCTTCAGCGCCGTTAGGTGCGCGACCGGCAAAACTGTTATCCATGCTGCTGCTCCGATCCAGCAATAACACGATATGTGCGCCGTGACCGATCCTCTCCCTGCTTTGTTCAGTGCGATGCAGACCCGCCATGCCCAATACTAATCCGGCGATTGCCGCTACCGCGCATAACCGCAAACAACAGACGACAAACATAGACAGCTTGTCGGCAGGTATCAATGTCAGCCACGGAGCGGGGCTGACACGCATCCCGTTATTGAACAACGGCAACAGGGCAAGTAGCAGACCTGACAAAATCCACTGGGTATCAACTGCCAAATTCATAGACTGCCTCTTTCGATTTTTCGGCAGCGCTCGCACAGGTCTGTGAGTTGTTGCAAATCCTGCGTTACGGTAATCATGCCGGCAGAAAAAAAATAGCGATTGGAGTAGTTAAAAAACCAATCCAACTGGGAGCTGATTTGAAGATACTCAGGGTTACGCCGATAAAATCGACTCAATTGGTTATAAAACAGCGGCTGTCCATTAAGATTATTTAACGCATGATGGACAATGGTTAAAGCTTGCTCCATGTCGGCTTTAGATAACCCCGCCAGTTTGCGTAATGCTTGCTTAAACAAGGTGCGCCGTAACCTATTTGGAAAAAAACCGTATAGAAAGCTCAAGTAAGCCGCTATCAGTGCCGCAACGGCCAAACTGGCCGACAAACCATACATCGCCAGGGTGTTGGCTAATAAAATTGGCGGACTGTCGGGGCGCATGTATTCGCCCTGTTCGGTTTGACGTACTACCAACTCTCTTAACGGTGACAGGGTAAAAGACCAGGCGGGTATGTTTTGACTGATACTTTTTTCACCATGGCTGAGTTGCGCAGTAAAGCCGGGCAGGATTAATGATTTAACCTCCAGCGGCGCGTAAAAAACCTGGTATCGCAAGTCAATTACATATTGTTGTCCGGTTTGTTTAACCGTGACTTCATTCAGGTTCAGCCAACGGTTGATTTGTCCTTTGGCGGGTAAACTGCCGGTTTGCAAGGTGATGCCGGAACGAGTTTCGATGATAATGCGTTGGGGGATTTCATCCCCGTTAACGTAACCGAAGGGCCGTGGCGTTTCGACGTTAAAGTAACTGATCGGCTCATCAATCGACCCGGAACAGCCCAGCAGCGAAAACGCTAGGATTAACACAATTTTCATGCGCCCCTCTGCTGTAAGTGTCGGTTTATAGTTTGAGTGCTGTAGCGCTCGGTAATAAACAGGGGTTCGCTGCCAAAAGCCCTGAACATGTGTTTCAAGTCAAGTTGCCGTTGCTGGTAGGCGGCAATTAATTTTTGCCGTAATGCCGGACGCATGAACAGCGTTCGGGTCGCATTGTTTTCCATGTCCTGAAAAGAAATGAGACCCCAGTTAGGCAAAGTGGCGTATTCGTCCTGATTCCATAACACTAACGGGATAACGTCGTGACCTTGCAGGGAGCCTAATAAGTTACGCAACTGAGAAAGCGGGAAATGGCAGTCGGATAACAAAAATACCAGTGAGCGCCTGGAGGGTAGAAAAGCTGCGGCGTGTTGAAGTCCGTTTGCGGTGCCGGTAAACCTATGGCGTTCCAGTTGTTTTAACAGGGCAGGCGCCCTTCCTGATTGCTGCGATGCAGGAAGTATCCAGCGATGTTCGATATGCTCGTTGCAGCCGATAAAACCGAATTTATCGCCGTAATTGAAAGCCGAGTTGGCAGCGGCCTGTAAAAACTGTAGGAGGGTTTGTTTTTTATCGGCATAGCCCATTGATGCCGACATATCGGCAAGTAGATAGATGTTGACAGTGCTTTGCTGTTGATAGACGCGTACCCGGTAGGTGGCAAAAGGGTCGAGAACACTGGCGCGCAAATCTATCCGGCGGGGATCCGGACTGGCGACCAGCGGATCATGGCGTTTGAACAACTGACCTGCGCCGATCATTTGTCCGGGATGCGCTCCCGGATAAACGGCGCTTGATTGCCAGGGTAAGCGATAAAATAGCGTTTCGGTCATTGTTTTTTCGGTGTTTTTCTTTTTCTATGCGTCAACGTTGGCACCCGTAGAGGCGGGCCTTGTGCCTGCCCATTGGACTTGTATCTATTCAGGGCAACCACAAGGGATTGCCCCTACATATCAAGGCGCAGCCACCTGATTCAAAATACCTTTGATCAATTCGGGTAACAGTTGTTCTTTTCTATAGGCGTACATCGGGTTTAAAAACAGTCGATGCGTCATGCAGACCGGGAAAACGGCTTGCAAATCTTCCGGCAAGACATGATCCCGTCGTTCCAGCCAGGCGCGAGTTTTGGCCGCACGAATTAAATAACTCATGCCGCGCGGACTGGCACCAGCCATTAATAATTGCGGCATTTCAACATCGGCTAATTGAATGCCGTAAAGCTGTGGCTGATGTGTGGCTTTCCACAAAGTCAGCGCGTAAGTATGCAGCTTGGGACTGGTCTGTATAAGTTGTTGCAAGGTCTGTGCTAATTCATTGAGCTGATAGTAAATATCGCTATTGGTTACGCCGCGGATAAGTTGATCGGTATCATGAAAGCGCGGGTTAAACATCAGCTCATCCAATACAGTATCCGCACTGGGCATATCGATGTTGATTTCCATCATAAACCGGTCTTTGGCGGCAGCGGGCAACTCAAAGGTTTCTTCCTTTTCGACACGATTGCGGTCGGCAAAAACCTGGATGTGCGGAAAATAATAATCGCGGTTAAACGCGTTAATACTGCGCTCGGCCATTGCCCGTAACAGCAAAGCATGAACTTGCGGTCTGGCGCGATTTATTTCGTTAAAGAAAAACGTGGCAAGCGTGTCGCCGTGTTTCAGCAAAGGCCCCGGATCGACGCACGGACGGCCTTGGTCGTTTAAATAGGTGTAATAGATCAAGTCGGCAGGCATCAGGTCGATTGTGCCTTCAATCCGTTGATAATCGCCGCCCAAGCCTTGTGCAACCGCTCTTAACAACGTGGTTTTGCCAACGCCGACATTGCCTTCCAGTAGCACATGGCCTCTGGCAAAAACGGCCAGGATGATATTCCTGACAGCAGGTTGTAGGCCGATAACGGTTTGATTGATTTGTTGTTCAAACTGTAACGCCTTGTCGCGCCAGTCGGTAAGTTGGGTGTCTGTGCTCATCCTAAAAATCAGCGTTGTTGGGTTGATGTTATGTACTGTCCACGAAAGACACGAAAAGCACGAAAAAAGCAGGTATATGAAGTGGGTTAACACATTTTCCGCAACAAGTCTAGGCTTCAAGCCGGAATTATTTTTGGAATAAACCTTTTCGTGCTTTTCGTGTCTTTCGTGGACATCAGTAAGACTTGCGCATAGAAAAATGGGCATAAGATACAAACAAACCCAAGGGGACGAAAGGTTGGAATGCATCTATGCCCAAAACAAATCGCTATTCAATATCTTCTACGTCAAAAACAAACTTGCCGGTCTTGGCCAAATTTACCTGACGTTTTTTATTGCGTTCTTCCATTTCTACAATCGATTGGGCTTGTTTATTCAGTTCATTAACATCATGTTTCGGGTCATACTTGCTGCCGGCCACTTTGCCGGGATAACCCGGTTTAGGTTCCCAGCAAACACCCGGTTCACTGCAATTTTGGCCGTCGTAAGCGCTGACCGACAAAGACATCACTGCCAACACCAAACCTGTATTAATTAAAGTCATTTTTTTCATTTGCTATCCTCTCTTTTATTTTAACCACTTGGCTTTTTTCGGGTCACCTTTATAGATGTCTCGAACCCAGGACATAATCAACAGCATTTCATCGGTTGATAAATTCACATATTGCGGCCCCATCATGCCGTTCGCGCCGCCGAACAGGATTTCAAACAAGCCCTGATCTTTGGCAGCGGAAGGGTATGTCCAGTAATCATCAGCCAGTCCGGGCCCTAATTTACCTTCAGCCTCATGCCCATGACAGCCTGAGCAGGCCGGCATATAAAGATCATGACCTTTTTGTATCGCGGCTTTATCGCCGTTGTAAGGATTTTTACCTGTCTCCTTAAGCTGCTTGAAAGCTTCTGCGTTTCCGCCCGACTTGGCAACGCTCATATCCAACGGCTCGCCGGAAATTACATTACGAAAGGTTATTTCCGCTAAAGCCGTCGTACTGATCAGCACAAGGCTGACAGCCGATACGGCCAATAATTTAGTTCTTTTCATGTTAAGGTCTCTGTTTAAGATTTTTCAGGCGTATCGGTTTCAGGAATTAAAGGAACGCCTTCTTCTTCCAACAGCTTGGTTATTTCGTCCCGGCTGTCTTCAATCACTTTGTTCAACTGAGCCAGTAAAGTTGGATCATTTTTTCGAACGCCCATTGAGGTGCTGTAATGAGAACCGACTTTTTGACCATCCGCACGCACGTTGTCGTCAGGAATTACTGTCATTACCAACGGTGTTGTCGATGCTTTGACATAACGCGCGGCGGATGGCCCCCAGAGGGCGGCAACTTCGGCATGACCTGATGAAATCTCAGTGACCAGTTTCGAAGTTTCGTACTTAACATACTCGTTGCGTTTGGATTTAAACCCAACCAGTTCCTGGGAATAATTGAACATGTCGTTATAACGCCCGATAGCCCGCATCATCACTTCCGGTGGTGTATCCGGCACAAAAGCGATGCGTTGCGCTTTACGTAACGCTTCGCTATCCCAATTTTTCAAATCAAGATCATCGGTTTTGCGCGAGATAAAGACATAGCCGGAACGGTAATAAGACTGGGTGGTTAAAACTCTGGGATCACCTTTGTCAACCCCAATTGCTAAATCGCACAGGCCTTTATCCAGAGTGTCCCGTATGTAATAACGCGGGTCTTTCCAGGTAACGTATACGACTTTTCTGCCCAGGGCTGCCCCTACTAAATTTGCCAACTTGTTTTCAAAGCCTTCGCCTGCTTTATTGGAATAAGGCATTTCGTTTTCCGCTGCGCAGACCTTTAGCGGTTTGTTTACTTCAGCTTTGGCTTGGGAGATAGCTAGACTCGTCCCCAAACACAATGCAGTCATCAAAAATTTTTTTATGTGCATGTTTAATCTCATTAATACGGGTTGGAAGTTGGGAGTGGAAAGCTGGGAGTAGTTGCAAAAGCTCGTGTTCCGGCTTTTCACTCTCCACTCCCTACTCCCTACTCTCCACTTTCCAGTCCTAATAGCCTAAAGCGAAGACCATCACACCACCGCCTTGTTGCGTGTAGTGAGCCAGTTCTTTAAAGGCTCCGACCGCCCCCAAACCTGCGGTAGGATCCTGCAAGTCGAAAACCAGGCCGACGCCTGGCCAGCCGCCTACACCATAGTAAATTGCCACATATTGCTTGCCTTTATGCCCAAAGGTAATCGGATGGCCGATAACGCCGGAAGGCAGTTTAAAATTCCACAATTCTTTACCATTCCGGGAATCCAACGCTTTGATGTGACCGTCCAGGGTTCCGTAGAAAACCAGGTCGCCCGCTGTGGCAGTGGTACCGCCCCAGACTGCAAATTTTTCCTTGATTTCCCATTCGAATTTACCGGTAACGGAATTCATCGCTTTAACTTGTCCCAAGGTGCCTTTAGGCCCCGGATACATGTTCAGCGTTGCGCCTACAAAAAACTGACCTGCACGATAGGGCAGCATGAACGGTTCCCAGTCCATACAAATATGGTTGGTGCCCATGAAGAACAGCTTTTTGTTAGGATCGTAAGATTCGATGCCCTGGTTGTGGTAACCCATTGCAGACGGACAAATCCCTTTGGCTTCATGATCCATGTGGGTGGAAAATTCTGGATCGCGAATCGGCAAGCCGGTCTTTAAGTCTACTTTCTTAACCCAGTTGACGGTGTCGTCAATTTTAAACGCGTTAACCAAATCGCCGTTTTCACGGTTCATGGTATAAACCAGGCCGTTCCGGTCAGGATGAGTCAGCAGTTTGGTCATTTTGCCGTCGACTAACTGCTCCGATAAGCCCATGTAGTTGACGCCGGCATAATCCCATTCGTCATGCGGCGTTTTTTGATAACCGAATTTTGCTTCACCGGTATTGATGTCGCGGCCCCAGATTGTCATCGTCCATTTGTTATCACCGGGACGCATGGTTTCATTCCATGGCGCGGGGTTGCCTGATCCGTAATAGAGCATGTCCAGGTCAGGATCGAATGCATACCATCCCCAGTTAGTGCCGCCACCGATTTTCCAGGCATCGCCTTCCCAGGTTTTAAGGCCCAGGCCAAATTGACCGTAATGAGGATTGTGGCTGTTAAAATCTTTTGCCAACTTTAAGTCCGCGTCGGGGCCTGTCGCATAAACCCTCCAGGCCTGTTTTCCGTCTTTAATGTTATAGGCGGTGGTATAACCTCTTACGCCCAGTTCAGCGCCTGCGCTACCGACAAGCACCAAGTCTTTTGCGACAAAGGGCGCCATCGTCAACGTAGAACCCATGGCAATATCGGAATTCTCCATTTTCCACAACAACTCGCCGGTCTTGGCATTCAACGCAACGACATGGCCGTCAAGTTGATTCTGGAAAATAGTCGCAGGGTAATCATCACCCGCAGGCGCATAAGCCAAGCCCCTGTTTACCACGTCGCAACAAGCTACAGCACGGGCAGCAGGGTTTTGTTTGGGCTTGTGCTCCCACAAAATTTTGTCCGGGTTATCCAGGTCAATGGCAAAAATATTGTTCGGGTACGGCGTATGTACATACATAATCCCATCAATAACCAGCGGTCCGCCTTCATGTCCGTTCAAAACGCCTGTGGAAAAAGACCAGACCGGCTGTAGATGCTGAACATTGTGTGCGTTGATTTGGGTCATTTCACTATAGTGGCTGGCACTGTAGTCTTTGGTCTGCATGACCCAGTTAGTGTCCTCTTTCGACAGTCTATCCAGGGCTTTATTAGCCTGTGTCGGTATCGAAACCGTCAATAAGGCACCGCCACAAACAGCTGACGCGACAGCGGTGCGGGTGAATTTGGAAATCCGCATAGTTACTCCAAGGTTATAATAATTGTACTTAGGCAATCCCTGCGAAGAATCTACCCGACTGGCCGGTATTTTCATTTTGGGGGGTTGACTTAATAAAAGCCCAGTCCGTGCCTATCAATAAAGCGTTGAAGATGACAACCAGCTTTCTTGATCAAAACGTTTGCAATGCCTTATTGAGGTGGAGGACTAAGCAGGCGGTCATAGTACGGGAGTCGCCGCTAGCAGCGTTACGGAATTAGCCCGAAAAGCAGCGGGAAAAATACCGAAAATAATACAGGATAATTTCCCTGCCCGATTGGCCGGATAGAATAGGAAAAGCTCCTATCGATTTACCCATCTTAAACAGGCATGATGGATTTTTTGATACAATTGGGAGCATAGCAGTGGCGAGTAAGATTAGTGTTTTATTGGTGGATGATCATGCCGTGGTTAGAACAGGTTATAAAGCCTATCTTTCTTTATCCGATTCAATCGGTCTAATTTATGAAGCGGATCGGGGTGAAATTGGCTGTCAACTGTACAATCAACATAGACCGGATGTCGTGGTTGTGGATTTATCGATGCCGGGCATCGGCGGTTTTGAAAGCATCAGAAGGCTTCTTAATCGCGATCCGCATTGTAAAATCCTTGTATTCAGCATACACAACGAATTGGTCTATGTGACGCGTGCTCTAATAGCCGGCGCCAAGGGATATATTACCAAAAGCAGCGTCCCTGAAACGCTGGTTACTGCGGTCTGCAAAATAGCCCGGGGAGGCACTTATGTCGATCCTGAAATTGCGCAGCAACTTGCCGTATCTATGGTAAGCGAGCAGGATGAGTCGGAAAAAATAAAACTGCTTTCACCCAGAGAGTTCGATGTTTTCTGCTTACTGGCGAATGGCTATACGGTTAGGAATGCGGCGGAAAAGTTGTGTTTGAGTTATAAAACAGTGTGTAACCACGGTACTGTCATCAAGGAAAAAATGGGCGCGAAGACGTTGGCAGAACTGACCTTGCTGGCAATCCGGCAAGGTCTTATTGTGGCGCATGAAAATTAAAGGGGTAGGGGCAATCCCTTGTGGTTGCCCTAATATTCAGTCTTGTTTTATTTTTCCAGCTTTTGTTTTAGCCCCGCCAAACCGTTCTTAAAAAATGCATTCATCGCTTTGACTGCTGCTGCATCGGTCAGGTTTTCAGGCGGCGTATTGCCGGTATCGCCACGATAGAAGCGACTTTTGAAGGTAACTACGCTGGTTTTTGCATCTTCGCCTGCCGTTACCTGGATTTTGGTGGTATATGAACTAAACGGAAATGCCGTTACATTTTCAGTTTTAAGACGGTAGCTGTATTCATGATCTATATCGCTGTAATAATCCAGACTTTCTACCAGTTGCCCGCCATTTTGCAAGGTTAAAGTCCGAATGCCATCAGAGGCATTTTTTCCATCACCAGAACTTGCTTTGACATCAGGATGCCAACTGGCAATAGCATCAAATTGTTTGATTGTATCCCAGGCGGTATCAACAGAGGCATTAATAGTGATACTTTCCAAACCTTTTTGTGGGGTGGGTCCATGAGCAAAGGAGGTAGGGGGGAATAATAGGAAACTCAATAAAATTATGGGTAAACGCTTCATGTCATTAATGCCATTATTAAAAAAGATCTATTATTCACAAATCATCGGGAAAGGTATTGGGTACTTATCCTGATAATGGTAGGGAAGTTTTCATTTTTTGAACTTTTCCGAAATTCTATTTCCACTAAATTTTGGGCAAGGAAGCTTCTTAACCGTCTACCTGTTTTGAATTCACCCTAACCTTGCCGTCAGTTGATTGAAATCAGGATGGGCAAAGATCTTTATATTGCCGCAGAAAACAATGATATTTCAGACAGCCAATATTTATGCCGATAAGTTATGCATTATTTAAAACCATTGTAATCACGCTGTGTTTTATCAAAACGTTACATGGACCATTTTACGCCAGCGCCTATAAAAGTTGACTTTTGTGGGAAAATCATTAAATTTAGGCTCCTAGAGTGAAAATTTCCTGTCTCCATGGAACATGAAAAGCACCCTAAAAACTAATATTAGTCTTATAAAAACATAATCACTATTCTGTCAAATTAACAGAATACCAGGAGAACTATAATATGAAGAAGCCTTTAAAAAGTTGGCTGCTTGCTTCCAGTGTGGCTGCTTTATTAGCTGCACCTGCAGTTTCAACTGCTAATACTGATGTTGAAAAACTAACCCAAAATCCTGCCAACTGGGCAACTTGGGGTGGTGATTACGCAGGTACCCGTTACAGCAAGTTAAGTGAAATTAACGCGACTAAC
>CAIKYI010000419.1 GCA_903831545.1 uncultured Methylobacter sp.
CAATGCGCGACAATGAAGTTATAGCCGCTGCCGACGAACACAATATCGCCATGGTCTTTACCGGCATGCGTCATTTCAGGCATTGATATTTGAGGTTCAAGGGGAAAGGTGCAAGGTTAAAGCCTTGCGCCTTTTACCTTGCACCTTTCTCCTTGAACCTTTTACCTAAAATTTATACCCATGAAAATCCTCATCGTAGGTAGCGGCGGACGTGAACACGCCCTCGCCTGGAAAGCCAAGCAATCTTCCAAAGTCGAAAAAGTCTTTGTCGCGCCCGGCAATGCAGGTACTGCGTTGGAACCGTCTGTTGTAAACATTGCCATTGCCGTCGACGATATTGACGCACTCTTGGCCTTTGCCCAACAGGAAGCTATTGAGTTAACTATTATCGGCCCCGAAGTACCGCTGGTTTTAGGCATTGTTGATAGTTTTCAGGAAGCGGGACTTAAATGTTTCGGACCTTCCGCAAAAGCCGCGCAACTGGAAGGCTCAAAGACTTTTTGCAAAGACTTCATGATCCGCCACAACATCCCGACTGCAGCTTACCAGTCTTTTACCGATCCTGAGCAAGCCACAGCCTATATCAAACAACAAGGCGCCCCGATTGTAGTCAAGGCCGATGGTCTGGCGGCAGGTAAAGGCGTTATTGTCGCCCAGACCGAACAGCAAGCCATTGCGGCTGTCGAAGATATGCTTTCCGGCAATGTGTTTGGCATAGCAGGTAACCGCGTCGTTATCGAAGAATTTTTAAGTGGCGAAGAAGCCAGCTTTATCGTCATCGCGGATGGCAAACATGCCTTGCCCATGGCAACTTCTCAGGATCATAAGGCCCGTGACAACGGCGACCTGGGTCCAAACACGGGCGGCATGGGGGCTTATTCACCGGCACCAGTGGTCACGCCGGAAATTCACCAACGGGTTATGCGTGATGTTATCGAACCCACTTTAAAAGGCATGGCGGCTGACGGATTGCCTTATACCGGCTTTTTATATGCTGGTTTGATGATTTCAGCCGATGGCGTTATTAAAGTACTTGAATACAACTGCCGCTTTGGCGATCCTGAAACGCAGCCGATTATGATGCGCCTGAAAAGTGACCTGATTGAGCTTTGTTTGGCAGCGTTGGCCGGTGAACTGGACAAAACCGACAGTGACTGGGATGACCGTGCAGCTTTAGGCATCGTTTTGGCCGCAGGCGGTTATCCGGATGCCTATCAAAGTGGTGCCGTTATTACTGGTTTGCCAGATCAGGAACAGGGAGACAACAAAGTTTTTCATGCTGCAACCCAACAGGTTGGCAACGACTTGGTAACTACAGGTGGCCGGGTTTTATGCGCTTGTGCTTTAGGGCAGGACATAAAAGAAGCCCAAGGCAAAGCCTATGATCTGGCCAACCGCATCCATTGGGATAATGTGTATTACCGTACCGATATTGGCTTTAAGGCGATAAAAAATTAACGTCAATCACCTCGCAATGACTCTATGTAAAGAACAATACCTCAAGAAAGCTTATTAGTTAAGTCATAGAAAAATAGAACACGGATTAAACAGAGTAAGACAGACTAGTTTTTAAACATCTGTGTAAATCCGTCTGATCAGTGTCATCCGTGTTCCATTTTTATGACCGTTTAATGGGGATTATTTTTTTGCGAGTTACCTTAATCATCCGAAACGTCAGATTAATACGAGGCGATTTCGTTTTTTTGGTTTTAGGCACTGAGTGCAGCCAATGATGTTGCATCTCCCCGGCCATGATTAACAAATCGCCATGACCAAGGACAATATCCAGCTTCTCTTTGCTGGTTTTATGATGAAGCTTGAACAATCGTTCATCACCCAGGCTTAAAGAAGCAATCACCGGATTTGGCCCCAGCTCTTTTTCATCATCGGCATGACAGCCCATTGAGTCTTGACCGTTACGGTATAGATTTGCCAGTACGCTATTAAACGCACATTCGCAGCGTTGCTCTACTTTTTCTCTGGCCGCCTGCAAGGCCATAGTCCAAGGCAACGGTTGATGATTAACGCCTGAGTAACGATAAACAACTTCTGCATCGCCATACCAACACATCAGCCGAGGCACTTTAAGCCATTTTCCGTAAATAAAAATCGCCTCTTCCTGCCAGGCCAACCCGGTTTGCAAGTGTTTAAATAACCGGTCAGATTCAGGCAAACTGTAAAAATTGTTTAGCAAATACAGCTCACCATCGCGGGGAGCCAGATTGGGTTCATCATTTAACACTTAAAAGTTAATCGAGGCTTCCAGATAAAAACTCCGACCAGGCATTGGCAAATTACCACCTATCGCAACCGAAGCCGGCTCTTGGTAACGCGTGTCCAAGGCATTGCGTAACGAAGCGGCAAGATTAAGGTGCCCATAAAGCTTTTTACCCCGCAAGGTCAGGTCAATGGTTTGGTAATCATTTAAGGGCCCGTTAGAAACTATAGGATTAATCCTGCTACCGACCCATTTAATTTGCGGCTGAATATACCACTTCGGTATAAACTGCCAGGCAGCGGCAAAATAAACTTGCTGCGTGGGTACGCCGGTAACCCGACTTTCGGTTTTATCGTTTAATGCATATTGCCAGGCATAATTACCCATCAGATTCCATTGTTCATTGACTTGCCAATTGCCCTCAAATTCAGCGCCGTAGCCGTTTTGTGTGCCCGTATTTTGAAAAGTTGACGAAGCTATCTCCGGTACCAAAGCAATGAGCTGTTTAATTTGATAATAATACAAATTAGCCGCTGTTCTTATTGAGGAAACGGGGTGGTAGTCAAAAGCCCATTCATAGGTCTGCATGGTTTCAGGCTTTAAATTTCTGTTACCCAGACGCACCGGATTGTTCTGTGCTGCTTGCTCTGCAAATCCGGGCGCTCTAAAGGCTTTGCCATACATCCATTTAGTGGTCAGTTGTTTATTAACATCCCAAACCAAGGCTGCACGGGGATTAAAAGTACCGCCAAAATCAGAATAACCATCGTAACGGCCACCGGCAGTAAGCTGCCAATCCTCCGCCAGCTTCCATTCATCCTGTAAAACATAAGACCAGACCGAGCGATGCATATTGGCTAAATAAACATAAGGCGTATTGGTTACACTGGTTAAGGTTCCGTTTATTGTTGTTGGTGAAGCCGCACCGGCTAAGACCCCGGGGCCATAGTTTTTAGTTTCGCTGGTAGTTATTATCTCGGATCGGTAACCAGCGCTCGCCCTCAATAAATGGTTAGCCCAACCCTTGTAGATGGAACTTAATTCAAAGGCCGGAATTTCCTCCACTCGACCTACTCTGGCATTGACCCCGTTCTGAAATGTAGGTATTGCAACTATATCGACTATCCGTTTAGGCAGAATATTGCCGTATTGATCAATCGGTAATTTTGTACCATCCGGAAAAACCTGCAACGGCGCCAAAAAGTCAGCGCGTAAATAACTGCCATGCGCCAACAACTCCCAGTCATTAAACCAGTCTGCCGTTGAGAAACGTACGTCTCCCAAATATTGCCCGCCAGTAATGTTGCCTTTCGGATCCAGGGCCACTGCAGTTCCGGCTCGGGAACCGCCTTGTTGATCAAAAGCCCAGAAACCGATATCCCAATGCTTACGCTGCAGGTTTAAATGGCCGTTATAGCTTTCATAATTGGTATTCATCGACCCAGGTGCATTAGAGGCATTCGTCCCACGGCTTTTATCCAAAACAGTTTGAAGGTCAGTTTTAAGCACACGACTGTTATCGCCACCGGTATGTTGATATTGCAGACTGGTCGCGATATCCCAACCCGCCCAGGTTGTTCCGTGTTGCCCCCAACCGCTTTGGGTATCATGATCGCCCACCCGGCCACCAACAGTTGTTCCATCGATATCTTTGGCTTTTTTAGTGATGATATTGATCACGCCGGCAAACGCATCGGCACCATAAAGCGCGGAACCAGGCCCACGTATAACTTCTATCTGCTGAATCGCCTCCAAGGACAATTCCATACCGGTTAAAGTCGTACCCACATAAGGCAAGGAATAACGCGTACCGTTTAGCAGCATCAGAATTTCGGAATTGGTGGCATTAGCTATGCCACGCAAGCTGTAATGATAATCACCGGTCGATGCCTGTAAACTGCCATGCATGCCTGGCACAGTTTCCAGTACTTGGTGGAGCTCCGTCGCCCCCATGGCTTTGATTTGTTCGGCGGTAATAACGCTGGTCACTGCCGCCGACTGCGAGACAGATTTGGCCGTACCGGTCGCGATAGTAACCGAGGTAGCCGCTAACTCTGCCGGCGACATGGCAAAAAAATCATCCACTGGCTCTGCCTCGGCCCTTACAGAATCATGGTAAAAAAACATCAGTGCCAAACAGTTAACAACGAGTGTGATTTTAGAAGTCATTTGGAAGTCCCGACAAAGGGCTTTATAAGTTTAAGTTCATTCAATGGTACCGGTTTGCCTATACCATAGCCTTGCGCATAGTCGACGCCTAATTCTTTAAGCAAATTGAAAATCTGTTCGTTTTCAACAAACTCGGCAATTGTTTTTTTACCCATGACATGACCGACTTCGTTAATTGATTTCACCATCGCCAAATCCACTTTATCATCAAGAATATCTTTAACAAACAAACCATCAATTTTAAGATATTCAACCGGCAGGTTTTTTAAATAAGCAAATGAAGACAAGCCGCTGCCAAAATCATCCAGTGAAAATAAACAGCCGCGTTCTTTCAATTGATTAATAAAGCGGGTCGCATGCGATAAATTGGCAATTGCAGCTGTTTCGGTAACTTCAAAACAGATTTTATGTGCAGGAATATCCCACTTGGCAAACTGTTCTGAAATAAACACAAGCATGGTTTCATCAGACATCGACAAACCGGATAAATTAACCGAACACAACGATAATGCCTCAAGAAAACCCGGTTCCGTAGCTATCCATTGAAACAAATGACTAATCACCCAGCGATCCAGCGCAGGCGCCAGGTTATAACGTTCCGCCGCCGGTAAAAATGCCCCGGGCGGAATAATATGGCCACTTGCATCCTGATAACGAACCAGGGTTTCAAAATGCATGCCTTGTTCATGATGGGCAATCGGCACAATCGGCTGTCCATAAAGGCAGAATCGATTTTGTTCCAGGCCCTGCTGGATTTTTTCCACCCATTGCATTTCTCCCTGCCTCAGCGCTAATTCCTCGTCATCCGGACGAAAAACGTGCACACGATTCCGACCGTTGTCTTTAGCCGCGTAGCAGGCGGCATCGGCCTCTTTAAGCAAGTCGACCGAATTGCCGCTGGCCCTGTTTATCGCTGAAATACCGATACTCACGCCTATAGTAAAACTTCGGTCTTCCCAGGCAAATCGAAAATCCTTGACCAAATCACGTAAATTCTCACAGGCTCTATACGACTCGGTTAATGAGCAATTGTTCATCAACACGCCAAACTCATCTCCGCCTAACCGGGCTACAAAATCATTGCGACGAGTATGTTTTCTGAGCAATTCGCCTAACTGCCTAAGCAACTCATCCCCTGCAAGATGACCGCAAGTATCGTTAACCACTTTAAATTGATCAAGATCCAGATAACACAACGCATGTTCCGTGTTATCGGTGTTAGCCAAAGCGACCGCCTGCTTAATATAATCATCGAACTGACTGCGATTAGCCAAACCGGTCAATGAGTCATGACTGGCTTGATAGGCAATTTTTTCGCTCAATAAACGGGCTTCCGTTATATCTTCCCCCACCATTAGCAGACTGGCTTGCTGATATTCATTTTCAACCAAACGCGCAGATTCTCTAACCCAAATGACCCTGCCATTTTCACAAACCTGTCGAATCTCATGCTTAAATACTTGAGTTGGATTATTCAAACACCGCTCAAATAAATTCTGGATTATTGAATAATCGTCCTCATGAACAAAATCAAATATTGAGCAATCCTGAATTTCTTCAACTGATAAGCCCAGATGCCTTGCTCCGGTCTGATTAACCGATAATATTCGACCATCTGCCTTCAAATTAAAGACCATCGTCGGATTATCGTCATATAACGCCAAATAGCGATCTTTTGCCTGTATTAAAGCCAGATTCTGAGCTTCGACAGTAGCAATCAAACCATTAAAGGCATCAACCAGAACGCCCAGTTCGTCATTATTAACTTTAACAGCCCTTAACGAGTAATCCTGTGCATCGTTAATTTTTTCAACCTTATCAACAAGTTTTTTTATCGGTAAAGAAATAAGCGTCAATAATGGCATGGACAAAAAGAAACTGACCAAAGAAATCCCTGCCAACACTGAAATTATAATTGCAACAAAGCGTATTCTGCGCCAATAATCAATCGTCAAGTCGGCATGTAAATATACGGTACCGACTTCTGAACCATCTACAAAAATGGCTTGGACTATATACAAATGGGTTTTTTCAAAGCGCGATACTTCAGACTTGGTTGATACTGGGCAAGCCCATACTTTTGGGTTTTGTTTTTGTAACTCAGCAAATACGACGCCTTTCGCATCATAAATACAAGCGACCTGCACTTCCCGGACATTATTAAAGACAGCCAAATTTTCATTGGCCAAATCCAGATCTTCAAACATTAAAGCTGCGGTACTCCGACTCCCTACTATTTGAGCCAAGGTTGATAAGTCCTCGAGCGTATTTTTCTGAAACTCTGATATTTCCAATACCACCAGAATTACACAGGCATACAACAAGGAAGTAATACTGGAAAAAATCAAAATGAGCAGTAATTTCCGGTTTATAGACAGATTACGAATAAACTTATTCATTACTTTCGCCCTCAACCAGTTCAGCTACTTCCAATAACTTCGCGCTGATTTTTAAATCACTCTGTTGCAGTACCTTAAGATTAATTTGTAATTTTATTTTACCCTCCCTGTTAATAAAACCAATCATTCCTCCCTGACTTGCAAACCCGTCACTTTCACCGATAGTTAATGCTTTAATAACGTCATGCACAACTAGCGTATCCTTAAATAACAGCGTGTCTTTGATAGATGAGCCGATAAAAAGAATATGACAGTGCTGAGCTTGATTAATCCTGTTAAATCTGAATAGTTTAATAGGAAGACCAAATGCAGTGCGCTGTTCAATAGGGTTAATTAAATCCCCAAAAGGATCCTCACCAACAATACAGATATTGAATGTTTCACTTTTAGTCTCAGGCCAGGTAATAAATTTAGTAAAATTATATAAATAACCAGCTTTTACCTTATATTCCACATTAGTATCCTCAGCAAAAACCTGCTGGGAAAACAATAAGACAATATAAAAAAAAACGCCTGCTATTTTGATCATTTAATCTATTTTGGCGAAAACAATAATTGGGTAAGTATAAGCAATATTTTAAAGTTGTATTCTTTTATACTCCGCGCAGTCACAATTCGGCATTTATGGTCGAGTCATTTTATTCAAGAGCAGTAACATACAAAAGCACATGGCAAGGCTATGTAACTGTTTTTATGAGACTACTCTTGGATAAAATGATCGGTCAGAAAGACTAAAATTTTGACCGCGCCGAGTATATATAAAACCGGGAGACAGGTAAATCCAATCAAGCGTGTATTCCCGTACAAACTTCAAGCACTTGTCACATCGCAAAAAACCGCTTCATGACCTTAATCATATATTCATGATCTAACACCCCGGCACTCTCCCTGATACTATGCATCGCCCACATTGGACTGCCGACATCAATTGACCTTATGCCCAGCTTTGCTGATGTCAGTGGCCCGATAGTACTGCCGCAGGGCAAATCGCAACGATGTGAATAATGTTGAAAGGGTACATTTTCCTGCTCACACCAACCGGAAAACAAGGCTACCGAGATACTGTCCGAGCTGTAGTTATGATTGGCATTGACCTTAATCACCGGGCCTTTGTTAACCAATACTCTATGCTGGGCATCGAAAGCATTTGGAAAATTGGGTTGATAGGCATGCGCCATATCAGCGCTAATCATAAAACTTTTTGCCAACGCTCTGGCATAATCATCGGAATCTGAATCAGTTGCTCTCGCTATGCGCTGGAGTACATCAGGCAAAAAACTGCTGTCAGCGCCTTTATTGCTTGTACTGCCAATTTCTTCATGATCAAAAAACGCACAGACCACAGTGCTGTCTGACGGTAAATCGGCCCGATTCATTAACGCCTGCAACGCGGCATGGCACGAAGCCAGATTATCCAATTGACTGTCTGCATAGAACTCATTCTCCGCACCCCAGAAAGCACCCTTCTGCGTGTCATATACCGCAAGATCACACGATATAATTCGTGCCGCTTCTATGCCTGATTGCTGTTGCAGTAAATCTGAAAAGAATGCGGCCGGCAATTGTTGTTCTGTCAACTGCGACAAAAGCAAAGGCAATTCAGTTTGCTTTTGCAGCTTTAAACCGTCTTCATTAACAGTCCTGTTCATATGAATAGCCAAATTTGGCAAACGCAACAGCGGTTGCTCAAATTTAACGGGCATACTCGCTATTTTGTCCTGATCGTCTTTAAAGGCGATGCGTCCAGCCAGGCTTAAATCCCTGTCTGTAAAGGTGGCGAGTATTGGCCCGCCATAGACTTCGACGCCCAGCCTTAAAAAACCCTCCGTGCCAATCGCAGCATTTGGCTTTAATCTTAAGCCCGGTGAATCGGTGTGTGCGCCGATAATTTTAAAACCGGTTTCAACCAGCGGCTTTTCCCCCTTTATAAACAGAACGATAGACGAATCATCACGTACCACGTAGTAACGGCCACCAGCCTGCAAAAGCCATTTGGCTGTTTCGTCCAGACGTTGCCAAGGCTGAGACTGTGCGACTAGCAACGCTTCAATGTGCTGAATAACATGGCAAGGACTTGGACTGGCATCGATAAAATCGAGCAACCCTTGCACGGCATTTTTGGCACTGACAGGGATGCTCATGATCTTTCTTTCAAGTCCAGAGCCGCTGAATTAATGCAATAACGTAGCCCTGTCGGTTGTGGTCCGTCCTCAAAGACATGTCCTAAATGCGCATCACAGGATTTGCAAACCACTTCAACCCGACGCATGCCATGGCTAACGTCAACATGTTCTGCCACGCTTTGTTCAGATAACACATTCCAAAAACTCGGCCAACCAGAACCTGAATCATATTTGGTCGCAGAGTCAAACAGCGGATTGCCGCAACAAATGCACTGATAAACACCGTCTTTTTTACAATCGGCATATTTGCC
>CAIKYI010000420.1 GCA_903831545.1 uncultured Methylobacter sp.
TCAACAAATCTTGTGAAGAATTGAGAAATAAATATCTTCCACTTTCAAAAATCCCGATTTATTACTTTCTTTGTGAAAAGTGCAATTTTTGTTTTACACCAGAAATATACAACTGGGCAATTTCAGAATTTGAAGACAAAATTTACAACGCAGGATACATTGAGATCGATCCCGATTATGTTGAAGTTCGTCCGCGTGCAAATGCTAAAAATTTGATTCATTTATTTGGAAATCAAAAAAACTCTATTAGCCATTTGGATTATGGCGGTGGAGCTGGTTTGCTCAGTCAATTACTCCGCGATGAACAATGGGAATCGGTTTCTTATGACCCTTTTTACAATAAAGACACTCGTGTTGAGGATTTAGGCGAATTTGATTTAATTACTGCTTACGAAGTATTTGAACACGTCCCCAATGTAGATAAATTGATGGCTGATTTATCATCATTATTAAAAAACGATGGAATAATTTTGTTCAGCACGTTGTTATCTGATGGACAAATAGAAAAAAATAAACGTATTCAATGGTGGTATGCTGCACCGCGTAATGGACACATTAGTTTATTTTCCAAAGCCAGCTTGTCAATTTTGGCTAATCGTTCAGGATTTTCATTAGGTAGCTTTTCGACAGGTTTTCATGCAATGTGGAAAATTGTTCCTGCTTGGGCTAGTCATATCATCAAAATAAATGGCTAAGGTAACAAAAAAATGCAAACCATCAATTTCCGAAACTGGGATTTAGACAAATTAGAGCAAGCATTTGGTTTAAAGCAAATTTGGGAAAGTCCTTTACTCGCTGCGTGGGAAAACGAAAAAATAGAACTCAATGCTTTTGAAATCCAAACACTAACCAATTTGCAAAAATCGTTAATTCGCGGCGGACGGGCGTGGAATGAAGTCGAACTCGAAAATAAATTTATCAGTCCCATGATTATGACCGCCGACATTGATGATGAGCAAATTGGCTATTTTTTAGAACGTCCATTTTCGGCGATTGTTGGTGATTATGAATTATCGGGCATTGTCGATGGTGTGATTGCGACAGGAATTCGCAATCCGCAAGAACCGTATTTTTGTTTTCACGAATATAAACGTAGCTTAGAAAATCAAGGCACGCCAGATGGACAAGTGCTTGCCGCGATGCTAGTTGCACAAACAAAAAATCAGCATCCGCATCCGATTTATGGCTTATTTGTTGTTGGATTAACATGGAATTTTGTTATTCTCAACGAACTTGAATACTGCATTAGTAAAAGCTATAACGCCGATGACGAAGAAATTTTCACTATTTTTACGATGCTTAAAACATTAAAAAAAATTATTAAAAGTCACACATTAAACATTCATTTTTGAGATAAACCATGACCACATTAACCGCTTTATATGAATCAAATTTACCATCATTAAAATTGCTTGCACGCGGAAAAGTGCGCGACATTTACGAAATTGATAGTCAATATATGCTGATTGTTACTACCGACCGCCTTTCAGCATTTGACGTGATTTTGCCGAATCCAATTCCAGACAAAGGGCGAGTTTTAACGACTGTTTCAACGTTTTGGTTTAACAAATTGCGCGACATTATTCCCAATCATTTAACGCACATTCCATTAGAAGATATTTTGACCGACACCGCCGAATACAAACAAGTTGAGGGACGCGCGATTGTTGTGAAAAAACTCACGCCGTTACCTGTTGAAGCGATTGTACGCGGATATTTGATTGGTTCAGGTTGGAAAGATTATCAAGTTTCGGGGCAAGTTTGTGGAATTCCTTTGCCAGAAGGTTTGCAACAAGCTGAAAAATTAGCGGAACCCATTTTTACGCCATCAACGAAAGCAGCCGTTGGCGATCACGATGAAAATGTATCGTTTGAACAAATCGTAGCGTTATTAGGTCGCATCATGGCTGAAAAAGTGCGTGACGTGAGTTTGAAACTTTATAACGAAGCATCTGTTTATGCAAAGCAGCGAGGCATTATTATTGCGGATACCAAATTTGAATTTGGTGTTGACCACGAAGGAAAGCTGCATTTGATTGATGAAGTTTTAACGTCTGATTCTTCGCGTTTTTGGTCGGCAGATGAATATAAAATCGGCACAAATCCACCGAGTTTCGATAAACAATATGTGCGTGATTATTTGGAAACATTGGATTGGAATAAAACTGCACCCGCCCCTGAATTACCAGCGGAAGTAGCTGAACAGTGTGCGAAAAAATACCGTGAAGCTGAAATTCGATTAACACGCTAAATGCTTTCACAAAAAAAAATCCTTCTCGCCGTCACTGGTGGAATTGCAGCTTACAAAGCTCTTGAACTCACGCACTTGTTGAAGAAACAAGGTGCAGAAGTTCGCGTTGTAATGACAAAATCGGCAACGGCTTTTATTCAACCGCTTTCATTTCAAGCCTTATCAGGTCACGCGGTGCATTGTGAATTGCTTGATGTTGAAGCTGAAAATGCGATGGGGCATATTGAATTAGCGCGTTGGGCAGATGTTTTTTTGATTGCACCAGCGACGGCAAATACGCTCGCAAAAGTGGCGCATGGTTTGGCAGATGATTTGGTTTCAACGCTTTATTTAGCTGCCACCTGCCCTGTTTATGTTGCCCCTGCAATGAATCATGCGATGTGGAATCACCCTGCGACGCAAACGAATCTGAAAATTTTGCAAACACATGGCGTAAATTTAATCGCGCCAGAAGCGGGTGAACAAGCCTGTGGCGAAGTTGGTATTGGAAGAATGTCAGAACCTGAAAAGATTTGTCATAAAATGATTTCGCATTTTTCAACGCCCCAAATTTTGAAAAATTTGAACATCGTCATTACGGCTGGTGCAACGCGCGAACCTTTAGACCCTGTACGTTATTTAACAAATAGAAGTTCAGGAAAAATGGGCTACGCACTTGCCTTCGCCGCGCAAAAAGCGGGTGCAAATGTCACGTTAATTTCTGGCGTGACACAACTCTTGCAGCCACAAAATTGCCATTTTGTACAAATTGAAACAGCTGAACAAATGCACACAGCGGTTTTTGAAAAAATTGAAAGCTGCGACATTTTTATCGGTGCAGCAGCCGTTGCAGATTATCGACCAATTGTTTGCGGTGGTGAAAAAATCAAAAAAAATGCAGAACAAATCACACTGACGTTACAAAAAAATCCTGACATTTTGGCGGATGTTGCTGCACTTGAAAATGCACCATTCACCGTTGGCTTTGCTGCTGAAACCCATGAACTTGAACGTTATGCACGCGATAAATTAACACGAAAAAAATTAAACATGATTGCCGCAAATTGGGTTGGTCGTGAAAAAGGCGGATTTGAACATGATGAAAATGCGCTCGACGTTTTTTGGCAAGATGGACAAAAAACACTCGAAATGACGGATAAATCAAAATTAGCACGACAACTTATCGTGCTAATTTCAGAACGATTTTATGCAGAAAACATTTAAAATAACGCTGCTTGAACTACCGCTTTTTGTTGTTCCAAATGTACCCGAAAATTCCCCAGTGCGTCAATGAATGCTTCACATCCGGCAGTATCGGTATAATTGTGTTGGAGTGTCAAAGCCTCCAAGTCTTTGCTATGCTTTTATGGTAATCAAACTCAACGGGGAACATTATGAGCGAAAGAATCATCTTGCGGACGGGGGAAGCCTTGGTGGCCGGCGGGCCTCCCGGAACGGCGGCCGAACCCGAAGTGGTCATCGGCGAACTTGACGGACCCGTAGGCGTGGCGCTGGCAACGCTGACGGGCGACCAGGTTAAAGGCCACACCCGCGTGTTTGCGATTTTGAACACCGGCATCCAAGTCCGCCCGGTCACCCTGATGGTGAGCAAGGTCACGGTGAACAACAGCCGGTACACCAACATCCTGATGGGGACGGTGCAGGCCGCCATTGCCAACGGTGTGCTCGATGCGGTCCGTGCCGGTGACATCCCCAAGGAAAAGGCCAATGACCTCGGCATCATCGTTTCCGTCTGGTTGAACCCCAGCGTCATCAAGGATGACAAGCTGGACCATAAAATCCTCTTCGACATCCACCGCAAGGCCATGGCGCAAGCCATTCACAAGGCCATGCACCACCAGCCCGACATAGACTGGCTGCTGGAACACCAGGAAGAAATCACCCACAAATATTATCAAATGGGGCTGGACGGCAAAATCTGAGGACGACCGGTCAACTTCAGTTACGCCGGGATGTTCAAACTGATATTTCCATACCCCGACGATGCAACTTATCGAAAACCAATGGTATCCCGTCCTGGAAGCCCAAGAAGTCGGTCGCAAACCGGCATCATTCGAGCGCCTGGGGCAAAAACTGGCCTTCTGGCGGACTGCCGATGGAATGCCCCACGCTAACCACGACCGCTGCCCGCATCTGGGCGCGTCACTCAGCCATGGCAAAGTTTCCCAAGACTGGCTGGTTTGCCCTTTCCACGGGTTTGAATTCGATGCCAGCGGGCAGTGCCGCCACATTCCCGCCAATGGGCGACAGGGGAAAACCCCTAAGGGCATGGAGGTGGCGGGTTTCCCACTCCGCGAGGCGCATGGACTCATTTGGCTTTGGCTGGGCAAGGCGCGGGAAACTTATCCGCCCCTGCCGTATTTCCCGGAACTGGAAAGCGGCTGGCGGTACGGGACGGTCACGGCGGACTGGCCGGTCCACTATACCCGAGCCATCGAAAACCAACTGGATGTCGCCCATCTGGCCTTCGTACACCGGACCACCATCGGCGCGGGCGGGCGGAGTTTCGTGGACGGACCCTATGTCGAAGCCGACGCTTCGGGCATCAAGGTTTGGGTGACCAATTCCCGTGACGAAGGCCAACAACACTGCAGCCAGGAGGAATTGGCTAAAGCAGCCAGCCACAAGGAGCCGGGGCTGCACTTTTTGTTTCCAGGGGTCTGGCTGCTGAACATCAGCCCACGCATGAAAAACTTCATCGCCTTTGTGCCGGTCAACGAGCGGGAAACCCGCTATTACGTGCGCGTTTACCACCGCATCGAGAACCCCCTGTTGGCGAAAATCTACGAATTGTTCGTAGGCTTGAGCAACCGCTTTATCCTCGACCAGGACCGCCGGGTTGTCGTGACGCAAACCCCGTTGGACAGCAGCCAAGCGAATGACGACAGGCTCATTGGGGCGGA
>CAIKYI010000421.1 GCA_903831545.1 uncultured Methylobacter sp.
GTTCCTCTAATAACATAAGCGGGTTCAGAAAATTTTTCTTTATATTCTTCTTCGCCCCAACCGCCACCAATATAAAAGGTAAGGCAGTTTTTAACATATTCTTCCTTTTTGATTTTAGAGTAACTCAATTCTTGCATTAATTCTTTATAATGCAGTTGGGGCTGTTCCTCCAATAATTTTATCCGCTTCAAATTGTTTTCTATCAAATCATCATAAGACGATAAGATGGAGGCAATTTTGCGTTGGGTGGGAAGTGGAGGATATGTAATTTTGTAGTCAGGAAAATCGGTAATTGAAATTCTATCAACAGTAGCACCTGTTAATTTATTTGCATCAATGAATCCGCGCCAAGCGTCACTCAAAAATGTGTAATAAAGAAACTTAAAATACACCTGATTTTGGTTTACTCTGACTAATGCCATCCGTCTGCCTAAGCATCCTACGAAACCTTCTGGAATTATTGCATAACGATGCAAAGTTGCTTCGTAAGATAAAACAATATCATCTTTATTTGGAGTAACTCTTTTAGTCCATTTATCAAATTCAGAATCAGAAATATGTCTAATACCTGTTAAATCAATACCTCCTTCTGGCTTGATATTCTTTATACCTAAAAAGACTGGGCCATGATTAGATTCTTTAGGAGTTGCATGTGGGCCGTCAAAGACAGTAGCAAATTCTCTTATACTCTTTGTTTCCCACGTCATATTGCTAACTCTTTATAATTCTCAGCAATAGCATTTGCCCAAGCAACTGCTTCTTCATTCAAGCCCGTCAACTCAATGTGTATCTCATTAAGCCGTTCTTCATAATCAAAATCGTCATCAGTGGCGGTATCCACGCCGACATATCTGCCTGGACTAAGGCTCCAGTCTTTGGCTTCAATTTCTTGCTGATTGACGACTTTGCATAAGCCTTCCACATCGGTATAAACACCGTCAGGGAAGCGGCTTTGCAGCCAATGGGCTTGTTTCCAGAAATAGTCGGTTTCGTGCAGCAAGCCGGGTTCGCCTTCATCGGGATTGCCGCTGAGTTGTTGTTGCAGGGCTTTGAGTTGGTCGAGTTGTTCTTTTAGATTGAGGTCTTTCCAGGCTTTGTTTTTGCCAAATTGATATTCTTTGACGGAAGTGGCTATTACATCCAGCAATTGCTTAATGAGCTTGTCTTGGGGTTTACGTAAGGCTTTGCAGTAGTGGGCAATGTTTTCTAAAACATCACTGTTGGCGATTGCCTTGTTAGCATCATCAATAAGTTTGTTTTGTTGCTCGTAAACACTGGCGATGTCTTCAAGGTTCAAAGCATCGGCAAACGCAGAGGCTTCTGCATTTTCTTGGGCATATTGAGTGGCAAAATCGCTAACTGCTTTATGCACTTTCTGAAACTGTTTTTGCAATTCAATAGTGGCTTTTGCGGTTTCTTTAGCTAATGCGGCAGATGTTTCCAAATAGCTGTTTACGGTAGCTGTAAATTTGTTGGTATTGCCCCGATACAGATTGACTATGCAAATCAGGTTTTGCAATTGCTCTGGGCTAAAGTCGTTGACCTTGCTGGTGACTTTACGGTAAATTTTTCGGGCATCCAGCATCAAAACCTTATCGCTTTGAATAGGGTCTTGCTCTTTGGCGCGGTCAAAAAACCATAAGGTACAAGGCAAGGAACGGGTATAGAAAAAGTTATTACCTATCGCCATCATCACATCAACGGCACCTGTTTTTACCAATTTTTCCCGAATGTCTTTTTCGCTGTGTCCGGCATCGCTGGCAGACGAGGCCATGACAAAACCGGCCCGTCCGGTTGGTTTCAGGTAATTGTAAAAATACTGTATCCACAAATAATTGGCGTTGTCGTTTTTCGGCAGGTGTACTTTGCCGTCCAGCAGTAAGCGCGGGTCTTTCTTGACCGTGTCTTTAGCTTTATCGACGCCATCGACATTAAACGGCGGATTGGCCATGACAAAATCAGCACCGCCAACCAGATTGTGCTTGTCTTCGTAAAAGGTGTTGCCTTCTTGAATATTGCCTTCCAAACCATGAACGGTCAGGTTCATCTTGGCTAATTTGGTATTGAGCTCGGCTTTTTCTTGGCCGTAAAAGGTCACTTTCTCGGCAGGTTTCAAGCCTTCGCTTTCTATAAAATAACCGGTTTGCACAAACATTCCGGCACTACCGCAAGCCGGGTCAAAGACAATGCCGTGGTCGGGTTCTATGACATTGACGATGGTTTGCACCAAACTCATGGGCGTGAAAAATTCGCCGCCTTCCTGTGCGCCGGTCATTGCAAATTTGCCCAGGAAGTATTCGTAAATCTTGCCGAACAAATCGCCTTCCGCTTTTTGCAGCACTTCTTTATTGAAGATGCGCAGTAGTTCGCGCAACAAGTCTTTACTGAAAATAGAAAAATTCTTGGGCAATACCCCTTTGAGGTTGTCGTATTCGTCCTCAATCAGTTTCATGGCGTTATCAATGGCTTCGCCAATATCGGCACTTTCTGGCAAAGCCACCAAATAATCAAACTGTGCTTCCGGTGGCAAGAACATGGAATTTTGTTCTTCAAAATCCTTTTTGGTTAAAGCCCTCATGCCCCGTTGCGGATGGGTAGGCAAGGTAAGTTCAACTTCAATTTTAACTTTCTGAAAACGATTATAAGCATGTCGTAAAAATATCAAGCCCAGCACCGGCATGGAGTATTCTGAAGCAGTCAATTTACTGTTGGCGCGTAACTGGTCAGCTGCTCTCCAAAGTTCAGCTTCTAATTTTTTAAGTTGTGTTCCTTGCATGTGTATCTAATATCCTGGTGTTATTGAAAACTGAATTTGTTATTTGCTTGGCTAAATGAAATTATAAATGCAGGTATTCGCTCGCCTCTGGGCTTAAAGAGTTCATTGCCATGCCCAGAAGTTCATCACAAATATCTGCAGCAAGTACCGAAAAATCTTTTTTTATATTATTCATCGTTACATCTTCAAAACCATCTATTACCCAGTTTTCAAAATAATCTTCGGCTTCTTCTCCAAAGTACCACAATGCAAATTGCTCAGCTTCAGATAATCTTTTTATTGCATAGTAGACATCACAGTGAAGGTTACCGTATAGCTCTTCGTATAGTATATTATCACCTCCTTGGCTGGCTATTATACCCACCTCATCCCAGTAAGTTTTTAACTCGCCATTTAATATCCCAGTGGCTTCTTGATTTTTTAACGTCTTGGCAAGCGTTGAAATTAAGCTATCCCTCGCTTTTTTCTTTATTGGAGCGGCCAATGTGTCGATACAGTCTTTATAAAATGTGACAGTATTTTCTAAGCGTTTGTCTGTTTCAAATAGGTCTTGATCGGCGTTATGGTTAAGCTGTATTCGTTCTAATAAGGCTAAGTAATGGGGCGTAAAAACATGCAAATGTTTGGCAGTTTCATTAGAGTCAAATAACCATAGTAAACTTGGTAACATCCGGTTGAACCAATCGCGTCGCTCTTCTTGATTTGCATCGCGTTCCGGCGCATCAGGTGCGGCAAGAAAAAATAAATCATCAAGTCCAGTGAGACTAACTTTTTCGTCTACCGGGGTATGAGCAAAATCAACAGTAACTTGATATGTATTTCCTGCCTCAGAAATAACCAATACCACGGTCCGGCACTCAGCAAATAACTTTACCGAAACGATGCCATCCCGTAACAAATTTCCATAACGGCCGCGTAGTATTGGAGTAAGGTCAAATTCACCTTGTTGAATAGGGATAATGAAATGGTCAGATTGATCTACCCATTCATTCAATGGAATAATATTTTTCTGCATTGGTTTTTTGATGTGTTTTTTATCTGATTAAAGGAAGGGTGACAATGGCAACTACCACAGCAAATGGTGCAAGCTAAAGCATCAATATTATCTTCGACATTGTTCCTAAGAGGATGGGGTTATTCGATTGTCACTTGCTTTGAATGTTAGCGTCAATCAATATGATTCAATGCGTGTCAATAAGGCTCAGGCAATAAGCACAAAAAAGTCGATAACCCGAAAGCTAACAGTCTTATTTTGACCGGCCATTTTTTTCGGTTGGATGTAGACCTATATTGTTCAAATAAGAGGTGCGGATTTTTCTTAACTCGCCAATCACGAAGTTTTCAGGCATTAACACAAGGTGAGATTCATGCTTTGGTAAAGAGTATTCCTGACGCGGACGAGTCTGACCAGAATCTTTTTAACTTTTGCGGAAAAATAAGTATGGCGTAATTCAACTGCATCCTGACCACGTAAACCTACGTAAATTAAATTGATGCCCCGAAAATTTGGGGTATCTGATTTTAACATTTATGAAAAATAGTAACCGCGCCTAATCGGATCGTTTTAATCTCTCGCCAAATTTGTTCAAGCTGAACCTGATTGGTTGCTGTAGGCATAATTGCATCTAGCAGGGCCAATGCCCGGTATTCGTTAATAACGACCTCTTTTATAGCAATGGGTATCATGTTTGTACCTCGCTTTTGTGTTGAATCTGAGTCCTATAGTTGATGGTTAGCACTATATGGACTAAAAAACTCGCTATAGGATGGTTGAAAAAAGGGCTCTTATGGATTTTTTATAAGCCTTACACCTCACTGTAATCCACATTCTACCTAGATAAAAAGGTTGCGCAAGCTTGGAAATAAGCTTGCTTGTCATGATTTAGTCGCTAATAATTGCTTTTGATCTCGTAAAACCGCCGCTAACTCCCTTACTAACGGTCGATGCCCACCTTTAAATGCGTTTTGCGAAACCTTAGCCTTGCCCACTGCTGTCGTTGCGCCTGTTGACGATTGCCAGGGTTGCCACTGTTTTATTGCTTCCGATTGCTTTAGCCTTTGTTCGTTTAACCACTTTCTCGCTGCCATTTTGAACCTCCACTAATAGTTTGTTTTGCTGATTTTGAAGAATCAATTGTAATATTTTTCCGCACTGATTTTGAGCGCGTAAACCCAGTCGCAAAAACTGCTCTGCTTTATCTGTGTTAGTATTCCAGCCGACGACAGCGGCCTGTACGGCTAAGTTGTTAAAGATTGCATCCAATGTTATAGCCTGTGCTATCAGCGTTTTTTCAGCGTTAAAATCATTACACTGGCTACGCAATTGCCTAACCAGCGTTGGTAAATCTGAATTAATAGTACCGGCATATTCCTGCATAGTAACAGCTGCACGAACAGTCGCATCTAGGGACACGCTAGCTACTTTTTGCTGACTGCTTAAGCACTGGTCAACATAAAATTCAACCTGTGCTTCGGCGGTCAATGCGTCTTTCGTGTTGTCATATTTATTACCTGCCTCTATTTCCGCGTTTATTTTTAGTAACTGAAAATTCTCACCTAGTTCCATTATTTAATCTCCTCTTCCAAGTCCCAAACATTCCAGACTGCCATAACTTGAGCAATAGCTTTATCCGAATACCAGTCATCATTGATTGCTAGCAGGCACTCTCGCTTGGGCAGATGCAGCCTCTTTTTAGCTTTGCCGGTAATCAGGTCGGTGTACTCGCTCCAAAAGTCGTTTGGATTAATGCCAGACTTAGCTAACTGCTTACGCGCCCGTTTTAATACAAATTTATGGGCTGTTTGAGTCAAGTGTCCAATTTCTTCGGATGTCATAATTGATACGTGTAAGGTCATTTTGTAGCCTTGCCTTTCGGCGTTTAAATTAAAATTTAGGTGTAAATTCCCATACCCAGCACCAGCTAAAACCGCTAAATTACCTAAAATGGGTTTTAGCTGTTTTAGCTGGTTCAAGGTATGCGAGTTTTTACAAAAAAACAGGGTTAATTTGATACTCTGGTAAAGGTGGTCGCCCTCTGTTTCCGGTGGCCGGTTTTCTCTGCATCATTAGCCAGTGTTCATCTATAAGAACACCACAAGCCGCTTCCACTTCTGGCCTATCTTTCAAACCATGCCAGCCTTTGTCGTAAACAGTTTTACTTGTGAAGGGGTTAGGTATTGCCCCGGCTTTTATCTTTTCTGCCAGTCTTACCGCCGCTTCATGCTCTGGACTTTCAGCCATTGCATAAATTCGCCTTGCGTGTGATTCCAGATAACCGCACCACTCAACCGCCAGCATTGCAGCCGGTGCTGATACATTGCCCCGCGCTTTGCCGTCTGCAATATCAATGCAATGGAATATCAAAGCTAATGAAGGCATCAGAGAACGGAACTTCCCGAAGTGTTCAACCATCAAGGGGTTTGTTTCTTGTTGAATCTTGACGGTTTGTAACTCAGTGAGCCATTGATTAAATATTGCCTGCCCGTCTGCATCAAATCGAAAGTAAGGCCGCTCGTCATACTCAGATTTAACCGCGCCACATCCTATAAAATCCAGTTCAGCCAATGCCTTGATAATATCGAAGGCGCGTAGCTTCTCCGCTTTATTCGGTATGGTGTCGATTAACTGCCAGTGTTCCGGCTCATCAGGCCACACGGCAAGCTGTAAGCGTTGCATCAATCCATCATTACACCCGTTCATAGCTTCATACAGATAACGGCGTAATTTATCCGGCTGTATGCCACCCAATAGACTGATGCAGATATTCGGTGCTTCAGTTAAGCCACGCCCTATCTTGAAGTCAGTATAAGAACCATTGCCGTTCCACCCCTCCAAAAAATAGGCGCGTTCATCTGATCCCTGTACAGAGTCCCACTTCA
>CAIKYI010000422.1 GCA_903831545.1 uncultured Methylobacter sp.
ATCGGGGCTCGACTTCATCCTGAACTGCGTTTCCGCACCCATCAAGATCAGCCCCTATTTGGCCCTGCTCAAGCGCGACGGCACCATGGTATCCGTCGGCATTCCCGACAAGCCCTACGAGTTTTCGCCTTTCGTGCTACTGGCAGGTCGCCGACGACTGTCGGCATCCTCGATCGGCGGCATCCGGGAAACCCAGGAAATGCTCGACTTCTGTGCTGAAAATGGTATTACTTCAGATATCGAAATCATCCCTATTCAGCAAATTAACGAAGCCTTTGATCGCATGGTAAAAAGTGACGTAAAGTACCGCTTTGTTATTGATTTGGCCAGTCTGCAACAAACGGAAGCTTAATTTTAAAAGCTGCTCACAACAAAGATACGAAAAACACAAAATTTTTTCTTTCTTCGTGTTCTTCGTGTCTTCGTAGTGAATAAGATGCTGTTCTCAATATAACTTCTATTATCTTGATTTGATTGCCTGATGAGCTGCCAAAAAAGCAGCGTAATGGTCAGTTAACTGATCGTGTGAATTGCCATCAGGATGGTTTCTAAATTCCTGCTCAAGTATTCACTGAACCATTTGAGACCACGGTGCTTTAGGGATAAAGTCATAAAGTACGCTACCAGCCAAACTAATCATTTTTTGTCCGGCACTGCCGTTTTTTGATGTAAGTCCTGATAAATAGGGGTTTGCCTGCGGAAGACTGACCGGTGGCAAAGGCTTTATATCCAACCAATTATTATCCGGTAAAAAGGTCAGGTCTTTGGTGTCGACAAATGAAATTAACAGAGCCGGCATACCTAAAACAACCAGCAACCCATAAAGCACCGTTTTACCGTTAAGCGCCAAAAATAAAATCCAACCAATCATTGCAAACAACAAAGCGGCACTGACAAAGAAAACCGGAAATATCGTTATCGGCCAGTTTCCAAAAAATTGTTGCAGCAATAACTCCGAGTAACAAGCCACCGTTGCTGAAAAAACTACAATCGGGAAATAGGCGATGCGAAATGCCAGTAACTGTAAAATCATAAAACCATAGCGTTTACCTTTTGTAGGCAACTGCTTTAGCCCCCATAAAGACATCCAAACTATTGCTGCCAAACCGGCGAGGTGAAACCCGGTAAATAGCTGCCAAGCTTGTGCCGCCGGACATATTTCAATACTAATGCCAAATATTGCCAACAAAGTCAGCAATACTAATGGCAAATAATTCATTTTATTAACTCAATATAACCGGCTTTAAAGTCAGGATAGTGAAATTTATACCCCAAGGCTTTTAAGCGTTGATTATTACAACGTTTATTCATAACACAGTCATTACCGACACTTTTAACCGTAGGCGATGGGCAATTCATGTGTTCGGTAAGCCAAGTCATAACATCCCACATTGATGCAGGATCATCGTCACTGGCCACATAGCATTGCTCCAAAGCCTTACCCGCCAGACGACATTCCAGTAAAAATACCAATACACCAACACAATCCAACTGGTTAATACGGTTGGTAAAATAAGATGGATTTTTTTGTATGGCGGGTGCTTGCGCGGCCGTTTTTAACAGATACTCACGACCTGGCCCATAAATTCCGGAAAAACGGACCACAATATTATTGGCATCGGCATCCATCAGTCTTTGTTCTGCCTGTCTGATGAGTTGGCTGGTAATGTTTTCCGGTTGCGCCACAGAATTCTCATCGACCCATTCACCTTGCGATTGCCCATAAACGCCGGTTGATGAAACAAAAATCCATTGAGGATTAGCGCCTTCCCTGGAAAATCTATCTAGTAGATTATTCAATCCCGACTCATAAACAGCCTGATAACTTTCTTTATTTCGACCATCCGGCGAAACAATAAAATACACCACCTCAAAATCTGCGGGCAAGTCTTTAATGTCGTCAGCTGACGATATATCCGCAGTAAAATAATTAACGTTACCGGTAGCGGTAGTCGGTGGGTTTCGTTTTAGTCCGGTTACCTGATGGCCTTTAGCCGAAAGGTCTTGTGCCAGTTGCGTACCGATAGAGCCGCAACCAATAATTAAGATTTTTGCCATAAGTTATAGAAGTTTTTTTAACAAAAAAGTCA
>CAIKYI010000423.1 GCA_903831545.1 uncultured Methylobacter sp.
CCAATTTACGCATCATTTAGTCGATATCAGTAAAAATAATGACCTGATAATGTCCCGCTTCAGTTGGAGTTGGACTATTGATATCTGTATCTAATGATAAGTCAACGTCCTTGACTTGATCTGTAGAAGACTTGTTGTCGTGTTTGCTCTCTGTGAGTGAGGGTGTCAATTTACTAGTCCAATTTAGGCATAAATTAGCAAATTTTTTATTAAACATTAAATGCTAAAACCAATCTAGCGATGTCAACAATTTTTGCGAATTGGGCACTAAGTATTTAGGAGTTATAATGAAACTATCAAAATTTAAACCCATGTCAGAAGACAAGCTTGGGGGTCGAAGCCGCTCATCTGTTGGACGTGACATACTATTCCGTGGTTTTCCCGCCCCTATAAAAATTGGTGGCTCAATTTTTTTTGATGTGGATGCCGTCGAAAGATGGATTCAGCAGCAAGCTGAGGTCCCTTATGCTCCCGTACCCGTGGCTGTCCCGAAGGATGGTAAGCGTCGTGGGCGAAAACCAAAATACTTGGGAAAAGGAATCAATGATGATGAGCAAGATCTGTAGCCGTCCCGAAGGAAGGAAAACGCCGAGGGCGGAAAAAGACTCAAAAGGACGTTTGCCATGAAAGCTAAAACCAGCAAAGTCACAGTTGCATCCAAATCTTGTGTGTACGCTCCTGAGACTCAGCAGGATACCGGATCATACGAGAACAACTTGCTTTATAAAATATTGCCGAAAAATGGCAACTTCTGTGTTGCTGAGCTACCTCTCGTAGAAACACAAGGCAAAAAGCCACTTATGACTTACAAATGGTTTGATAGAAGGAAGGACTTTATCCGTTGTGTAAAGGCATTCAAGAGCAAGTCGAAACAGATTTTTATTGCTATGGCATCATTTAAAGAGCCGGGAACGGCTAAGTCAGGTCGGAGGAAAGTAGATGCCGATTCTCTCAGAGTTTTTTTCATGGATATTGATTGTGGTTTTGGCACGGACGGCAAGCCAAAAACTTACGCTAATCAAGTCGATGGAGAAAATGCATTAAGATCATTCTGCAAAATAACTGGTTATCCCATACCGGTTATAGTTAATTCCGGCAATGGTCTTTACGCACTATTGCCTCTAACTACCAGCGTTAAAGCTGAAAAATGGGAAGTTGTTGCGATAAAATTAAAGAAACTGGTTGCTGCAATTGAACCAGGCCTTGATCAAGACGGGCTCATTGCAGACTACGCACGAGTCTTACGCCCCCTTGAATCAACAAATCGCAAATTTCCTGATGCCCCGAAACGAGTAACACTACTGCGAGACTGCAAACCGTATAAATTCGAGGAAATTGAGGCAATAATCGACATGGCACTCGCGGCATTACCAGCTAAACCAGCTAAACCGGCTCAACTGATGGAACCATCACCAGATAAGTCGAGTACACTTATTACTACAGGTGGTCAAGGTAGCTCTTCAAGTGCCGTCCTTATAGCCGAAAAATGCGCGGTTTTTGCGCATTTCCGGGATACCAAGGGAAAAGTATCTGAGTCGGTATGGCATGCCTGCATCGTTCTATTAGTTCACTGCACGGAATCACCCAACCTCATCCATGAATGGTCCTGCGGGCATTCCAAATACAGCCGTGCCGAGACCGATGCAAAAATTGCTCAATGTTCGACACCTCCGACCACCTGTGAACATTTTTCCGGATTATGCCCCCAACTCTGCGGTTCATGTGAGTACAAAGGCAAGATCATTACTCCTTTTGTGCTCGGTTACACTAAACCGGCCGACGTTATTCCTGACTATGTTGGTGCAATGAATAAAGACCGCTTTGTGGGTTGTATTGGTGGCAAAACCGTAGTTTGCCGAGAAGTTTTTGATGATGCGCTTTACAGATTTTTCCTCGAGACATCTTCTTTTCAAGACATTAGAAATCTCTTCAACAATCAAAAAGTTATTGTGGGAACTAACAAAGACAAGTCGCCTATCACGATGCCGCTCGGTAACGCATGGCTCGACCACGAAGCACGCAGGCAGTATATGGATATCAAAATGCTACCTGAGGGCTGCTCTGACGAGAAGGTGTACAACCTCTTTCGTGGCTTTGCGGTTGAGCCTGTCAAAGGTTCATGGACGCTTATGCGTAAGCACATCAAACACGTCATCTGTAGCGGTGACAAAACACTTTATAGCTACGTGATCCGGTGGTTGGCCAGAATGATTCAGTATCCGTGGATGCCTGGTGAGGTTGCTC
>CAIKYI010000424.1 GCA_903831545.1 uncultured Methylobacter sp.
AAAGCTATTAATTACATGGGGATGCTATCATTTTCCTCGGTGCTTTTATGGCTGAGGTGAAACGTCAACAGAACCTAGCAATGGATAGTTTAACCGATTTTTTTGTTAAAAAACTTATAAGCGATTTCTTACGTATTTACACCTATAAAATTATCGCCAGCCCTGTGGTACTTTAAACTCAAACATAAAGTTATCAGCTGTTTTTCAGCTTCTGTCACAGGCTCGCTATGAAAATACATCAATTAAGTCCTGAGGAAGCGCTTGCGAGTCTAAACAGTAGCCATGAAGGATTATCGAGGGCAGCAGTAGAACATCGCCTGGAAGAGTATGGGCCCAACAGGGTCGAAGAGGTACATGGCGAATCACTGCTCTTGGGCTTTATCAAGGAATTCAGCCATTTTTTTGCGTTAATACTCTGGCTGGCTGCTGGCCTTGCATTTTTTGCCGAATCCCGACAACCAGGCGGAGGTATGACCACGTTGGGTTATGCAATTCTCGGCGTTATTCTGATAAATGGTCTTTTTTCTTTCTGGCAACAATATCGGGCAGAACGGGCAATCTCGGCCCTGCAAAAGCTATTACCTTATCATGTCAAAGCTCTTAGGGACAATAATGTCAGCCTTATTTTGGCTGCCGATCTGGTACCGGGAGATGTGATTTTATTGCAGGAGGGCGACAATGTCCCGGCTGACTGCCGCTTACTTGAAGCATTTTCCCTGCGTGTTAATAACGCAACCGTCACCGGGGAGTCCAGGCCACAGGCCAGAGATGCCGAAAACTCCGCAGAGGAAAGCCTGGAGCATAGCCGCAACACTTTATTGGCCGGAACATCAATTGTGTCTGGCGAAGGACGGGCTGTGGTTTTCGCAACCGGAATGCACACTGAGTTTGGCAAGATTGCGCATTTAACGCAAACCGCCGTAAAAACCGTGTCGCCACTGCAACAGGAAATCGTCCGCCTGAGTCGCTTTATCGCACTGATGTCGATAACGCTTGGCGTAGTATTTTTCTTTATCGGACAAAGTGTCGGACTTTCCTTTTGGGATAATTTCATTTTCGCCATCGGCATTATCGTCGCCAACGTCCCGGAAGGCTTATTGCCCGAAGTTACCTTATCCCTGGCAATGGCGACTCAACGTATGGCTAAAAGAAACGCCCTAATCAGACACATGCCTTCAGTTGAAGCACTGGGTTCCGCAACAGTAATTTGTACCGACAAGACCGGCACACTAACTGAAAACCGAATGGCTGTGACGGCGTTATATATTGGCGGTGAAATACTGACTACGACAACACTTCACCGACAGCCTCACCTTGCACGAACTTATAGGCGCTTTTTTGAGAATGCATTGCTCTGTCACAATCTAAAGGAAACCATGACCAGCGGAAAATGGCATACCTTGGGCGACCCCATGGAAATTGCACTGGTACGCATGGCAAAAACCTGTTTTGACGAGACCTGTACCTACCCCAAGATCAACGAAATCCCCTTCGACACTGACCGCAAAAGACTTTCGACCATCCATCAATCCCCAAAAGGCGTGGTTCTTTATTGTAAAGGCGCACTTGAAATGCTGCTACCACTTTGCAGCCAAGTACAAATCGACAGTAAAGTCATAGCGCTGACAGCTGAAAATCGCGAGAATTTCATTAAGGCTCAGGAACAAATGGCAAACCAGGGCTTGAGGGTACTAGCCTTTGCGTGGCGTGAACTGAATGAGGAACTCAATAAAGCAGTCCAGGAACAAAACCTGATTTTAACTGCGTTGGTTGGACTGGAAGACCCACCCAGACTGGAAGTGCCCGAGGCCATTCAAAAGTGCCGCGAGGCTGGCATCAAGATCATTATGGTAACAGGCGATCATCCGCATACCGCTTTGGCAATAGGCCGGCAAATCGGCATGATTCAAACGCAACACCCAGTTGTCATTACCGGCATACAACTGCGCAAATTATCGGAAACCCAGTTAAGGCTGGCTCTGGATGCGCAGGACATCATTTTTGCACGCGTCGGTGCCGACCAGAAAATGCGTATTGTCGCCGCTTTAAAAAAGAAAAAACACATTGTTGCGGTCACTGGCGACGGCGTGAACGATGCGCCCGCACTTAAACTTGCCGACATTGGTATTGCAATGGGCATCAGTGGCACGGACGTCGCCAAAGAGGCTGCTGACATGATCTTGCTGGATGATAATTTTGCCAGCATTATCTCGGCTATTGAAGAAGGCCGAGCTGTTTATGAAAACATACGCAAGTTCCTGGCCTATATTCTCACTTCGAACATACCTGAAGTGGTTCCCTATCTGGCCTTTGCCCTCCTTAAAATACCGTTACCTTTAACCATCATTCAGATCTTGTCTATCGATTTGGGTACCAACATGCTGCCCGCCTTGGGCTTGGGCTCAGCAAGACCCGAACCGGGTATTATGAACAGGCCGCCCCGCTCACGAAATAAACGCTTAATTGACTGGCGCTTACTGGTTCGAGCTTATCTTTTTTTGGGAATTATGGAAGCCATGGTCTCAATGACCGCCTATTTTTATGTGTTGCATAACGGAGGTTGGCAGTGGGGTGATAACTTAAGCAGTCATGACCCATTATATCTCCAGGCAACCACTGCCTGTCTTAGCGCTATTATCGTCATGCAAATTGTGAATGTATTTCTCTGCAAAACTCCGGGACGCAGTGTATTCAGTGTGAAATTATTCGACAACAAAATCATACTCTGCGGCATCGCACTGGAAGTCTTACTCATTTTGAGCATCGACTATACCTCTTGGGGAAATCGACTGTTCGGCACGTTACCGATAGCAGCCGAAGTTTGGTTATTTATAATACCTTTTGCCCTGGTCATGCTGCTCCTGGAGGAACTGCGCAAATTTGTGACCACCCGATTAAAACTATAAAAAAATAATTTCATTTAACCAAGGCATTGATTTTGCGCATTTAAGCCAGCCTTAAGACTTGTTAAGTTAAGATTGCTCCAGATTTGGATTATAAAGGCTCTACCCTATGAATAAAATCTTGCTAGCAGTTCCTGTTTTTTTTATGTGCAGTTATTTTCAAGCCGCTGAAGCGTCTGTTCATCACAAAAGCCATAAGACATCCAGACATGCTTTTGCAACTTCGCATAAGTCCAGACACTCCCCAGATAATCATCAAAGCACTGTTTCGTGGTACGGCCCCGAATTTCACGGAAAAAAAACCGCCAGCGGCCAAACTTACGACATGTATGCCATGACTGCCGCTCATTCATCTTTACCGCTATTGTCTTACGCCAAAGTTACCAACCTGAAAAATCACCGTAGCGTTGTTGTACGCATCAATGATCGCGGTTCTTTTCATGGCAAGCGAGCCATGGATTTATCCTATGCCGCCGCAAAAGAACTCGGCATTAAAGGCTTGGGAAAAGTAGAAATTACACCTCTCAGCAGTAATGAAGCGACTTCCCCTTTAAGCAGCACTAATAAAACCAGCAAACGCGGTTAAGCAAAAAAACCAAAGCCTCTTTAAATCCCAACATTAAAGTTAAAGCAAGTTTTCAATGGCTTTGACTAGCAAGCAACGCAGACCTGCTGCTTGTGGATGCACTTGTTGCTTACAACTCGTTTTACATTAATCCCCGCCACCATCCTCCCAACTCAAGAACCGTCTTGCCGCTTTTTCAAGATCAATACTGCTTTAGGCTTAGAGTTAAGGTTTTAGTCGTGTAATATATAGCCTCATAAAACCACTTACTTTGCTACTCAGGAATTTAAAAAATGACAGAACCCCATGAAACCTTAGTCATTTATCACGCTGATTGTCTGGATGGCTTAGGTGCAGCATGGAGCGCATTTTGCAATCTGGGTACTCACGCCCGCTATATTGCTGCTCGTCATGGTGATGCTATCCCCGATTTTGAACCTGGAGCAACACTTTATATATTGGATTTTTCCTATTTGCCACAGCTATTGTTAGACGCCTCAACCAAAGCCGGAAAAATCATCCTGATTGATCATCACATCACCGCGATGGAACAATGTGCTGATTTTTTTAAACTACAGCCCATCCCTGAAAACCTGTCAATTAACTTCGATATGACCCGTAGTGGCTGTGTCTTGACTTGGCAACATTTCTTCCATGATCTTAAGCCGCCCAAAATTCTGTTGCATATCGAAGACCGTGATCTTTGGCGATTCAAACTTGACGGTACACGCGAAATTACAACTGCGCTTTATGAAAAAATGCCCCTGGATTTTACTGAAATGGGTGCAATAGATCTGTCGGAATTGCTAATCATAGGCCGCATTCAGCTTGACCAGTTCTCCGGAATGGTTAAAAGAATTGCCAAAGCTGCACATAGTGTTTCGGTGACTGGTCAAACAGGGCTTGCCGTTAACTCGCCGTCTTTATTCTCAAGCGATTTAGGCCATGTTTTAGCTGAACAATCAGGCACGTTTGGCATGACCTATCAATTTGACGGTAAAAGACAACAATGGACATTTTCGCTCCGCTCAATCGGTGATTACGATGTAGGGCGCATTGCTCTTGGTTTTGGTGGTGGCGGGCATAAAAACGCGGCAGGATTTACTTTGAATAACAATCCATTTATAACTGTTAATTGACAATAAAGGGGCCGTTTGGTTGAACTACCTTTAACTGATCTCCAGTTTAGGTTCTTTAAAAGCCTGAAAATAAACTAATCCCAACGATTATCTTTTACCTGAACCCTTCCCTTTTCAATTCTAATTGGAAAACAATTGATATTTTCATAGGCGGGCGCACATTTTACCTCGCCGGTTTTTACACAAAATCGCGCCCCATGACGAGGACAGATAATCTGGTCACCTTCCAGGATACCGCTGGCAATTTCGCCACCATCGTGGGTGCAAACATCTTCAAGCGCATAATACTTGTCATCAATTTTAAAGATCACGACATCAGTTCCATCAACATCTACAACTAAATTTTCGCCATTAGCAATAGCATTTTCATCTATCACATCTATCCAGTTCGTCATTTTTTATGCCTTTTTTCGATGATTTTCATTTTGAAGAAAACTTTGAGTTTTTCGTCTTGAACCTTGCACCTAAACAAGATAAACATCATACCGCAATAACTTGCCCTGAAAACTTTGACTGGACTTGCCACCCAAAGGCTCTGCATAATCAGGACTTTTTACCACGACGCGTTTTCCGGCAACGGCAAAAGCAGTCTCAAAAAGCAGTTCTTTATCCTGGTCATCGCCAAGCAAATCACGTAATACCATCATTGATTTTTTGGCCAAGGCTGACTTTTTGCGTTTGGGCGGAAACATGGGATCAAGGTAAATGCAGTCGGGCCGGGATTCTAAATTAGCCAGCATTTCGATGGCATTGCCCTGTAATAACTGAGGTGGTTCAAGATTGAGTCGCTGCATCCAATCCAGTTGCGCCAAGCGGGCAAAACCGTCAGACAGTAATTCCGCCATAACCGGGGAGCGTTCCATGCAGGTCAGCTCATAACCCATACGGAAAATATGCAGGCTGTCCTGACCCCAACCGGTAGTGGCATCAATAACAGTTCTTGTTTTGCGCCCAAGTGCCTGAGCCAAAGCGCCATCTTTGGGCGCCGGCCAGGAGCGCTGTTCGCCATTGCGTGGTTCTATTTCAACGGTCAAGCCACCTTTTCTAAGTAATTCTCTATCAAGCAATTTTAAACAGCCCTCGCGCCAGCTTAAAAAAAACTGTTCAGGGCAATCGCTGCTTAAAGCTTGATAACAAGGAATGCCCAATCTTTCCGCCAGCTGCTGATACAGAAGTACATCGCCTTCCCCATGATAAAAAACCGCCAGGGATGGTGTGTATACCGCAAGCCTGTCAGAAACAGGCCCAGCACCAGTGTATTTCTGTAAAGG
>CAIKYI010000425.1 GCA_903831545.1 uncultured Methylobacter sp.
CAGCGGCTTTTCCAGTCAGGAAGACCTTTCAAATAACTTAACTCGTCAGCAACAAACTCCGCGTTACCAACAACCATTGTTCTTAAGATAACATCCCAATTAAGGAAATCGTTAGGATCAGAGGTCATGACTTTTTGACATAGGCGATCAATATTACCAAGCCATGCATCGCCAATAGTTGTCCCGCTTGGGTTATCATCAACAATCGCGGCAATAGTTCTCTTTAGCTCGTCTACCAAAGCCTGATCATTTTTTATAGTTGTACTCACACCGTCCTCCATGGAAATTAGACAAATCGGACAATATCAACCAATACTAGCCAAAGAATCCGCTAGATAAGATACTCCGGCACTCTGTCTCCAGCTATCTAGTGCTTTCATGTTGCCAAGGCTATCTTCCCATTTCATGACCGGTGATTGATGCAGATCAATACAGGTAGCAACCATATCAGCCTCAATTGCGTATAAATTCAGATTAGTTTCTGAAATTATTTCCTGAGCCACCGCTTCACCACTTCTACGGACAAAGATCTTCGTGATTCCAGCTTCGCGCCCCCCCGGCACCCACGGTGATGGTATAAAAATATCCCCCCCCGAACCGAAGATACGGACAACATTTTCTTGCTTAAGGAAAACACCAGAAGCAATCTGAGCAAGAATGCCACGAGGGAATTTCAAACTACAGACCGACCATTCATCTATCCCACTTAAATCGCCTACATGAGCGGTGCCATAAACTTCAACGGGTTCTGCATATTCTTTCCCTAGCTCAATGCCTGCAATTAAGCGAGCCATGGAGATTGCATAGCAACCAACATCAAGTATGCCGCCCCCTCCCAATTCATTGCTCAACGCTTTATTTGTAAGGTCAAAAGCGGCCTGGAAACTGAATGTCGCCTGAATGATCCGAACATCTCCGATCACTTTAGCACGAAGTAGTTCTATCAACTTAGCAGTTTGAGGATGGCAGCGGTACATCATAGCTTCCATCAGGAAAACGTTATTGCGGCGTGCGGCATCTACGATTGCACAGGCCTCGGCATGGTTTATAGCGAGAGGTTTTTCACATAAGATGTGTTTGCCCGCATTGGCGGCATGTATAGCCCATTCAGCATGAAAAACATGAGGAAGCGCGATATAAACTACCTGAACACTAGGATCTGCTAAAAGGGCTTCGTAGCTGCCATACTGAATAGGCACGCCAAACTCTTTGCCGAAGTTTTTGGCATTAGAAAGGCTTCGGCTGGCAACCGCAAAAAGCTCACCTGTTGTGGAACCAGCTATGCCTTTTGCAAAAACCTGAGCAATATTTCCGGTGCCAAGGGCCTTGAACAAGTTAGTATAATAAGCACTTCCTGACCCATGTGTGAAGAGAGCAAGGCTCTCGGGGCCATATTTCGATGATATATCCTTTATTTTGGTAGTCGCGAAATTTGTATAGAGTCTGAAACTTTTATTCGGTATTAATTTCCTGCTGTTTTCGAGATAGGACTTTATGCGCTTTGCTTTCTCTCCAAGAAACATGCCCCTTAACCTTTTAAGCTGATTATATCCGAACATATTCAGCAGATTTTTTCTTTTCTTGAAATTCGGCATAAAACCTAAATCCTGCAGTAAAAGC
>CAIKYI010000426.1 GCA_903831545.1 uncultured Methylobacter sp.
AAATGCGCCATGATGCGTAACTCAATTTGTGAATAATCGGCGGCTACAATTTTATTGCCTTCAGCGGCTATAAAAGCCTGGCGGATTTTTCGACCTTCTTCGCTGCGGATTGGGATGTTTTGCAAATTGGGATCAGAAGACGACAGGCGTCCTGTGGCTGCTACGGCTTGATGATAGGAGGTATGAATCCGGCCGGTTTTTTCGTCTATTTGTTGTGGCAGTTTGTCGGTATAAGTCGATTTTAGTTTACTTAAACTGCGATATTCCAGAATCAGCTTGGGCAGCGGATATTCGAGTGCCAATTCCTGCAAAACTGATTCTTCGGTTGAAGGCTGGCCTTTGGGGGTTTTCTTTAAGATAGGCAGTTTTTGCTGGTCGTAAAGAATTTCCTGAATCTGTTTGGGCGAACCCATATTAAAGGTCTGGCCTGCCAGATTATGCGCATGCTGCTCAAGAGAGGTAATCTTGCCGGAAAGTTCAAGACTTTGTAACGCAAGCATTGCATCGTCGATTAACACGCCGTTGTCTTCAATTCTGGCTAGTACGCTAAGCAACGGCACTTCCATGTCTTTATATAAGGCCAGTAAATGGGGCTGTTGCTCCAGTTTTTCGAACAACACCTGGTGAAGTCGCAAGGTAATATCGGCATCTTCGGCGGCATAAGGCGCTGCCTGTTCTATGGGAACCTCCTGAAAGCCAATCTGTTTGGCGCCTTTTCCGGCAACGTCTTCGTAATGGATGGTGTCAACGCCAAGATAAACTTTGGCCAGATCATCCATGTTATGTTTGGTTGCTGTGCTGTTTAAAACATAAGATTCCAGCATGGTGTCATGAGCAATACCGCGCAGAGTGATGCCGTGATTGGCCAGTACATGGGTATCGTATTTGAGATTTTGTCCGAGTTTTAACTTGAGCGGGTTCTCCAATAAAGGTCTCAGTTTTTCGAGTATGTCAGTGCGATTCAGCTGATCCGGCACGCCGGGATAGTCGTGCGCCAAGGGTACATAAGCCGCTATGCCCGGTGTTATGGCAAAGGAAACTCCGACTATTTTGGCTTTACTGTAATCCAGGCTGGTCGTTTCGGTATCGAAGGCAAATAAGTCGGCTTTTTCTAATTGAGTCAGCCAGTCATTAAAGTGCTGTTCGGTTAATAGGGTTTCATATGACTTGGAGGCAGGAGGGAGAGCAAGGCCTGGAGGACTTGCCGGACTGGAAGCAATTTGTTCGGTTTGTACAGATCCAATTTGATCTGTTGAGGCACTCGAAGAACTTGTGCTGGGCGGAGTCGAAGCATCCAGTGATTTTAACCAAGTCGAAAATCCCAGTTCAGCCAATAAACTTTTTAGTTCGGCTTTGTCCATGGGTTGTTGTTTTAAATCTTCAATGCTGTAGGGCAAATCCAGATCACATTTAATGGTTGTCAGTTGTTTAGATAAGGGCAGCTGATCCAGGCTGGCACGCAAGTTTTCGCCGATTTTACCGGTAATTTCAGTGGCGTGGGCGACCAGATTTTCTAAAGTCTGATATTGGGCCAGCCATTTTGCCGCTGTTTTAGGGCCAACTTTGGGTACGCCGGGGATGTTGTCAACGGTGTCGCCCATCAAGGCCAGATAATCGATAATCTGGTCAGGCCGGACGCCAAATTTGTCGATTACGCCCTGAACATCCATGCGCGTATTGGACATGGTGTTTTCCAGGATTATATGATCGTTGACCAGTTGCGCCATGTCCTTGTCGCCGGTAGAAATGATAACGTCATAACCTTGTTGTTCCGCATGTTGGGCCAGGGCTCCCAACACATCATCAGCTTCCACGCCGGATTCAATAATCAACGGCAAGCCCATGGCCCTAAGCAGACTGTGCAGTGGTGCAATTTGTACCCGCAAATCATCAGGCATCGGCGGTCGATGTGCTTTGTACTGATCATAAAGCTCATTGCGAAATGTTTTGCCCGGCGCATCAAAGACTACGGTGATGTAATCGCTGTGATAATCAGCAATCAGTTTACGCAGCATATTGGTGACGCCGTATATCGCATTGGTCGGTTCGCCCTTCGCATTGGTGAGCGGAGGAACTGCATGGTAAGCGCGAAATAAAAACGAGGAACCATCAACTAGAATGAGACGTTTTGGTTTCAAGGTGCAAGGTTCAGGATTCAAGGGCATTCCAGGGTTAGGTTTTACGCTTAACATCGACGATATTAGGCAATTGACTTATTTTATAGAGGACCTGGCTTAACTGGTCGGTATTTTCAATTTGTATTGTTAAATTAAGTAGCGCAGATAAATCAGGATGTGTATTAAGTGCCGCATTGGAAATATGAATCTTAGCCTCGGCCAAAATCCGGGTAACATCATTCAGCAAGTTTTGGGAGTTAAAGGCATGAATAACAATAGGTATGGCAAAGTTGGCTTTTTTATCACCCCAGTTAACGGCAATTAGTTGGGCTTGTTTTTCCGGGCTCAGATGAAGAATATTTTCGCAGTCTTTACGATGGATGGTAATGCCTTTTTTGTGGGATATATAACCGATAATGTCATTACCCTGAATTGGTGAGCAGCAGTGCGCCAACGAGGTTAAGACATTATCGATTCCGTCTACTGAAATGGCCGATTTAGCCAAAGGCTTTTTGGACTGAGTAGGCGCGGGTTGGACTTCCAGTTCAGGTATTTTGAAAAATGCCGCAACTTGTCGGCGTGAAATATCGCTACGGCCTATAGCTTCAAGCAATTTATCCGTATCCGGCTGATTGAAATGCTTGGCCAGGTCAGACAATGCAATATGTTTTAAGCCTAAACGCTGACTTTCTTTGTCAAGAATAGCCTTGCCTGAGGCAATATTTTGAGCTTGCTGCTGGTTTTTAAACCAGCTTTTTACTTTGCTGATCGCAGCCGATGTTTTTAAATAGCCCAGATTAACATCAATCCAGTTATGGTTGGGGCCACCTTCTTTTGCCGTTAAAATCTTGACCTGCTCGCCGGATTTTAAAGTGTAGGTCAGAGGAACAATGCGACCGTTTATTTTTGCGCCACGGCAACGGTGGCCTATTTCGGTATGGATAGCGTAGGCAAAATCGAGTGGTGTCGAGCCCTTAACCAGATCGATTAATTTACCTGCAGGTGTTAACACGTAGACACGATCACTAAATAATTCACTGCGGAAATTTTCGGACAGGACTTCGTCACCTTTTTCTTCCAGTAACTTGCGTAACGAGGCGATGTTTTTTTCGATGGCCGTGTCATGTTTGCCACCTTCTTTATAGGACCAATGCGCGGCAACCCCGAGTTCGGCAAAGTCGTGCATTTGTCGGGTGCGGATTTGTACTTCAATTCGATTGCCTTCAGCATCAATAATGACGGTATGCAAAGACTGGTAGCCATTCTCTTTGGGGTTGGCAATGTAATCATCAAATTCTTTGGGAATGGTTTGCCAAAGGCTATGCACAACACCTAAAGTGGCATAACAGCTGGTCAGGTTGTCAACAATCACCCGCACTGCCAACAGATCATAAAGCTCGTCAATGTCCAGTTGTTTGCGCCGCATCTTTTTCCAGATACTGTAAATATGCTTGGGGCGTCCGTAAATGTCGGCAGAAATATCCTCGTCACCAAGTTTTTTCTTGAGTAACGCAATAAAATTATTAACGCAGTTTTCGCGTTGAACGCGATTATCGGATAGAGACTTTGCAATGCGGCGGTAGGATTGGGGCTTCAGATAGCGAAAAGCCATGTCCTCCAGTTCCCATTTTAACTGATGAATACCCATGCGATTGGCAATCGGCGCATAGATGTCCAGTGTTTCCTGGGCAATAAAGCGTCTGAGTTCATAGGAGTCTCTGGCTAAAACTTTAAGGCGTTGAACCCGGTAAGCCAGTTTTATAAGTACTGCGCGAACATCCTGGGTCATGGATAGCAGCATTCGGCGCAGCGTTTCAGTCTGGCTTGGTTGGTTGGTCATTTCTAGTGAATAAACAGTCAACTTATTTAGCCAGTTAACATCCTCAACCAACTCTGCAACCTTGGAGCCAAACTCTGCTTTAATGTTAGGTTTTTGAGGCAGATTTGCCAGGCGCGGATCACTTAGGATTGCCGCCAGGATGGTTTTAAGGTCAATGTTAAAATCCATCAATATTGCCGCTACCTCAACGCCTTTGGGGCGGAAATAATGAGGATCTTCAGGGATTTGACCGACAATTTCCAAGGCCCGGTTTATCTGTCCGGCATCGGGTTCAGAAAATCCGCTAAAAAGCTGTTTATTGGGATCGGTATTTTTTTGCATCAAGCGCGTGTCAATAATTTAAAAATCTGTTGGTTATGATAGGTCAATGCCGGTAAATGAAACAAGTACTCATTGCCTGCATAGACGCAGCGAATGGAGCAGCGCCACGATGGCGAAGTGTTGCGCCTAAAAAAAGGCTATCACTTACGATGGGTAAATTATAGCCTACGCATTTTAACCTATTGAAATTTAATGATATTTATTTATTATATTGGCTCTTGGTCATTTTTTTAGATATGACCAGGCTGCTGGTTAGTGCTAACCGTAACGACGAAATGGTTTGGTGGTTTTAGGTTGGAATATATTCAAGTCTATTCTCAAATCATAAGACGCATATTTTTTATCACAGGAAAATTCATTATGAAAAAATTATTAGTAGTTTTATTTGTCGTTTTTTGCTCATTTAATGTTATGGCCAAGCCTGTCAACATTAATACTGCTGATGCAAAAACCATAGGTGAATCCTTGAAAGGCATAGGGCTGAAAAAAGCTGAAGCCATTGTTAAATACAGAACTGAAAAAGGCCCTTTTAAAACAGTAGAGGAATTGGAAAATGTGAGCGGTATTGGTAAGAAGACGGTTGATATAATTAAGGCTGATGTTTTATTGAGTGATGAAGCAATTGCGGCTCCAGACGCAGCGAAAAAAGATGCTGTTGTTGAGGAACCCAAAACGGATAAAAAGATAGACGAAAAAACCAAGTAGACATCTCAAGGGCCAGCAATTCCTGCTTAGGGATTGCTGGTTTTTTATGGTCCTGCTTTAGACAAAATAAACATCACCTTAGACTGTATGGGATAATATTTACTTTTTTATCTTGAGCAGTGTTATGCAGTTTCCACTACAACGCCTTACCAGTCGGGCAATCTGGCTTAAGATTCATATCTGTCTGGCTTTAAGCGCCGGCTTCTTTTTTGCTCTGATGGGACTGACTGGAAGTCTCAGTGTTTACCGCGAAGAATTGGATGAGTTGTTAAATCCGCAGTTAGTTATCGAACAGCCGACAGGTAAGCGCCAATCGCTGGATAAAATCATGATGGCCGTGCATGCTGCGCATCCTGATCGCCACGGTTCCTGGACGATGGAAATGCCCCGGTCTCCGCAGGGCATGATTACTGTCTGGTTTGATAAACCTCGGGAAACTTTCTTTGAGCTTTACGCGCCATTAATGGTATCGGTCAATCCTTATACTGCGGAGGTTGTTGCCAGTCGGTTCTGGGGCCAGACTGTCAGCACCTGGGTGCTCGATTTACATACCCAGCTCCGTTTAGATGGCTTTGGCTGGAATACTGTGGGCGTATTGGGCTTATTACTTATGGTTTCTATCTGTACCGGTCTTTATTTGTGGTGGCCGGGATGGCGGGGAATCTTGTCGGTATTAAAGATTCGTTATAATGTTGGCATGATCAAATTGGCTTTTGATTTGCATCGCCTGATCGGGTTGCTCAGTGCTCCTATTTTATTATTGCTGGTATTCACTGGCGTTAATCTGAGTTACCCTTCAATACTGGAGACGCTGGCAGGATCATCCGGTATGGAACACGGTGAAACCGGGCGAAACATTATTAGCACAGCGATGCCGAATAACCATCCAGTTGGTTTGGAGTCCGCAGAATTTGTGGCTCGCGGCCCTTTTCCCCGCGCCGAACTCAGACGGGTTACCACGCCCGCTGGTGAAAGTGGCATTTATCGGATCAATTTACGTCAAAGCGCTGAAATCAATCAGCGACATCCTTACACCACGGTCTGGGTGGATCGCTGGAGCGGTCAGATCAGAGAGGTGCGTAATCCGTCTGGTTTTACCCAGGGTGAAATTTTTACGACCTGGATTTGGCCTGTTCATACTGGCGAGGCTTTTGGCGGCTTTGGAAGGTTGCTCTGGTTTGTTGCCGGCATCAGCTTGTTTTTTCTTTATGTTACGGGCTTGCTACACTGGCTGCATCGGCATGGCAAGGTTAAGGATCGGGAGATAAGTTTTTCAGGACTACGACCATTATGGTACCGGCTGCAGGCATCAAGCTATCGTAAAGGTTTGATGTTATTCAAGCTAACCATTGGGCTGCTGCAACAGGCAAGGCTTTATGCGCCGATATTTATCAAAAACGGTAAGACGTTCGCTCAATGGCTGAGGCTGATCATAATCAATCGGCAAAAACGGCTAGAAAAATAACGGGAAGTGAAGCCTAAGGCTGTTTTGCTCCCTTACCCAGAAAAAAGGTGAAGATTGTTGTTGTTTTTTGCCTTTGGTCTTTAGCCTTTTGCCGGCTCTTAGCCATTTGTAGTATTAAATATCTGTTGTCCTGCGTGAATTGCGGCGATAATCATAAGCCTTGTAATGATCTCCGAGAACACGTTTGAATGTTAAATAATCCGTTTCTTAAACAACTGTTAGGCAGTTTTATGGATTTGGCGCCTATTTTTGCGGTTGTTTTGATATTCCAGATTCTGATTGTTCGACAGCCCATACCTGATGTTGGCAGTGTTATAACCGGGACTGTATTTGTTATTCTTGGGCTTACCTTTTTTAT
>CAIKYI010000427.1 GCA_903831545.1 uncultured Methylobacter sp.
AGTGATTTCAAGCTGGTCGAAGGTTTTTTTGAAAAACGGGGCAATGCCGCTGATGCGGTAACCGACGCCAAAAAATACGAAGACATGGCTGCCGAAATTGTGAAATTTGTGGAAGCCAATGATTTTGATTCTGCGTCAACCAAGGCTATTGAAATATCGAATTCTTGCGATGACGCTTGTCACGACACCTATAAACCACTTTAACCCCCCTTTATTACAGAGTAAAACTATGAAGCGTTTGTTATTAAGCTGCCTCTTATCGAGTGCCATCACATTTCCCGCCATCGCCGCATTGCCTACAGGTCATCCAGCGCCGGATTTCAAAACCCAAGCTTCTCTGGCTGGTAAGGCATTTAGTTATTCACTGAAAGATGCCCTGCAAAAAGGTCCTGTCGTAGTCTATTTTTACCCTTCTGCCTACACCGGCGGTTGTAACATTCAAGCACACACCTTTGCTGTCAACGCTGACAACTTCGCTGCCGCTGGTGCCACCATTATTGGTGTGTCTCTGGACAGTATAGAAAGACTTAACGATTTCTCGGCCGACCCGGACTATTGCGCCGGAAAAGTCGCCGTTGCCTCCGATGCTGACGGCGCTATAGCCAAATCCTATGATTTGACCGTTAAAGATGCTGCCGAGGGCAAAAAGGATTCACGCGGCGTTGAAATCACTCATGGCTTTACCGAGCGCACCACTTTTATTATTACCGCTGATGGCAAAATCGCAGCGACTTTGGAAGGACTTAAGCCCGCTGAAAATGTTGCAAAAGCACTTGAAATCGTGCAAAAACTTGCCACTGACAAGCAAACGGCAAAATAAGTATGAGGTTGTCACGTTTTGTGTTGCGGCTAAACATCGCCCCCGTTGCAATAGTTTCTCAAGTAGATTTTTCTCAGCAAAGGCGACACAAACAACTACTGCATCAATACTGGAAAAGGAGTTCTTTTCTCGCTATCAGCACCCTCGCGCTAATCACTTCGGTCAAGAGTATAGCGGCAGATGAGCCTGTGGTAATTTCCGCACAACAAATTGGGAGTGGTAATCCTGTTATCGGCAAGGAGAAGTCTGATTCCGGTCGGTGCCAGGAATGTCATGGTGTGGATGGCAACAGTAACGATGAAAGAATCCCTAACCATGCCGGACAACATCCCGGATATCTGATCAAACAGTTGAGTAATTTCCAGTCCGGTGAACGGTATCATGTAGTAATGACCATTATGGCTGAAGACTTAAACGCTACTGACAAGGCCGATATAGCCGCTTATTTCGCCAGTCAGAAAATCATGCACGGTGAAGGTGGCAGCGATAATACGTCCGCCAAAAATTTGTTTGTGAACGGCGACCAGACCAGAGATATTGAAGCCTGCGTCAGTTGCCACGGCGATAACGGCAAAGGCAAAATTACCGACAAGGTTATCTACCCTGTCATTGGCGGACAGCAGAGAGTTTACTTACGCTCTCAATTGATTAATTGGAAGCTTGGCGATCGAAAAAACAGTCCTGGTGACATGATGAATAAAGTTGCCAAATCACTCACTGATGATGAAATCGATGCCTTGGCCAATTATATTTGCGGGCTGTAAAAAGTAGCCTGCCAAGCTAAA
>CAIKYI010000428.1 GCA_903831545.1 uncultured Methylobacter sp.
CAATAAAAGAAGATTTTGAAAGTTTAGTGGATAAGTTACAAGTAGAGCGTGATGAAATCAATTTAAAATTGCATCTAGCTTCAATGGAAGCCAAACAAGAATTTGAAGAAGCCGAACAACAATGGAGTCGTTTAAAAATCAAAGCATCTGAAATAGCTGATGAGTCTGTGGATACTTCCGAAGAGTTTATAGCCAAGGCTAAAATAGTCGGAGAAGAGCTTAAAGATGCCTATCATCGTATAGGCAAGCGCCTAGCCGAGTAAATTTGAATTTTATCAGTATATAGAATATAGATCGTTATATGCTTCAATACGCCCTTGAGCACTGTTGCTCAAGGGCTTTTTTTGCGCCTAATAATTGCAGTTGATTGTCCTGAAAACTGCGAATTTACCGCAAAAACCAAAGCAAGTTCTGTTGACAGGTTTTCGTTATTAAACAGCCTGATATTAATCAAGGTGACTTTTGTCTATAATCGGGGGAATTTTAAACCCGTGCCGAGCAACAAAACGTTGCTATTTTTAGTAAGGGTCAGGTTCCCGTTAACAGGAGTAACAATTTGAACCCACAGAACAAGATTTTATTTGCCGGTGATCCGCATGGGGATTTTAAGCCGCTAATAGCGGCAGTGCATAAATATAAACCCGAAGCTGTCGTATTATTGGGCGATTATGATTTGGATATGCCGCTGGAAATTTGCTTGCAGGACATCGTTGGCTTAACTGAAATCTGGTGGATTGCGGGGAATCATGATTTTGAGACGCCTAGTAAGCATAAGAATTTGTTTGATTCGGCACTGGCTGATAAAGGTCTGCATTTGAAAGTCACTGAAATTGCAGGGCTGAAAATTGCCGGTTTAGGCGGTATTTTCCTTGGCAGGGTCTGGTATCCACCGCAGCAGCCTAAATGGAAGGACAAACTGCATTACCTGCATAATCAACCCGCCAATCTGAGGCATGCGGCCATGTCATTAAAATACAAGGGAGCCATTTGGCATGATGAGTTTGAGGCATTAAAGGCGCTAAAAGCGGATATTTTGGTGACTCATGAAGCGCCAGGTTCGCATCGGCATGGTTTTGATGTGATTGGAGAGTTGGCCGCTGCGATGGGCGTAAAAAATATCTTTCATGGTCATTTGCACGAAAATTATGCCGGCACGGTTAAAAAAAATATCAGGGTATTCGGCGTGGCGGACAGGGCTGTTGCTGATTTGATGGGGAATACGTTAAGGGTTGGACGTTAATTGCTAAGCAATTAACGTCCAATAAACGGAACACAGCTGGATGGATAGACTCTGATAATTAAGCATCTTATAGCGTCCTAATTATCAGCGTTCTATTGTCGGCTTTAAGCCTCTTGTAATCAGTCTATCTAAGCTTGACTGCTTAAATAATCCTCGTAATTACCATTGAAGTCGATAATCCCATTCGGGGTTAATTCGATAATCCGTGTCGCCAGCGATGACACAAACTCCCGGTCATGGCTGACAAAGATCAAGGTGCCGGGATAATTTTCCAGTGCAGTATTTAGCGATTCGATCGACTCCATATCCAAATGGTTGGTCGGTTCGTCGAGGACCATGATGTTGTTTTTTTGCAGGATCAGCTTGCCGAACAGCATGCGGCCTTGTTCCCCGCCGGAGAGGACTTTAACGGGTTTGTTTATGTCGTCGGCGCCGAACAATAAGCGTCCCAAGGTGCCGCGTATGGCTTGATCATCATCCGATTCCTTGCGCCATTGGTTCATCCACTCGATCAGGGTTTGGTTTTCGGCAAAGTCTTCGGCATGATCCTGCGCATAATAGCCCACTTCGGAGTTTTCCGACCATTTCACTTCCCCCTTATCCGGCGTTAGATCACCGACCAGGGTGCGCAGCAGGGTCGATTTTCCGATACCGTTAGGGCCGATAACGGCAATGCGCTCACCAACCGGGACCATCAGATTCAGGTTTTTGAATAGCGGTTGTTCGTCATAGCCTTTTGTCAGGTTTTCGACTTCCAGTGCCAGACGATGCAATTTTTTGGTTTGATCAAAGCGCAGGAATGGATTAACCCGGCTCGACGGCTTGACTTCATCCAGTGTTATTTTATCCAG
>CAIKYI010000429.1 GCA_903831545.1 uncultured Methylobacter sp.
CCAGTATTCCTGTAAAGCCAGGATAAGTCCCTGGAAAGTAGATAAGTCGTTGTTTATGCTAGACACGGATTCAAGCTCTTTGGCCATAAAAGTCGGCGATTATAACTGAAAAACCGCTTCAGGGCATATCGTTAGATTGCCGCTGTCCAAAACTAACCTTTGTCCAAGAGCATCCGTTGCTGCGCTTTGTTGTGAAAATGATCGATGTCTGTAATCAGTTCACAGCGTGACGAAGGTAATAATGCGTTTTGGTAGAGAAAGTTGGCGCCACTGCCAGCGATCCAGATAGATGAACCAATGGTTTCGGCTGCATTGGCGACGATTTTTAGTTCGTCGATGGTTGTTTGTTCAGGAGGCGATTTAACCAGTCCTATTAAGATGATGTCGGGTTTCAAATGAAAAGTCGCTTCAACAATGTCCTTTCCCGGCAGGTTTGAACCCAAGAAGTAGCAGCGGTATTGCAGATTTGCCGCCAGCAAACAGCCCAGTAAAATTCCGCATTCATGAGGTTCGTCGCTGGGCGTTGCAAACAGCATGGTTGCGCCATTAACCGACATGCCTTGCATGTTGTTTACCATGCTGAGTACGATGCGATTGACACAGCAAGTAAACATGTGTTCCTGGGCAATACTTAATTTACCTTCATGCCATAGTTCCCCCACTTTTTTAAGTGCCGGCAATAAAATGTCTCTTGAGTATTCCAACGGTTCGCTCGCTACCAAGGCTCGCTTTAATAGCTGTTCACACCAGTCTATCCGATAGTCCAGCACAGCCTCAATAATTTGATTCAGCAGTGGATGTTGTTCATCTTTATCTGAAACCTGCGCCTGTTGTTGTAGTTTCCGTAATGAATCACCGGATAGCCCGGCAATTTTACTTATGGTATGGCCGGTGCTGGTTAGTTGCGCCAGTAGTTTCAGTTTCTCCATATCCTGTTGTGAATAACTACGGCGGTTACTGTCGCTGCGCTTTGGGGTAATGCAGTCGTAACGGCGCTCCCAAGCTCGCAGGGTTTCTGCTGGCAGTCCGGTCAAGAGTGTGATCGCTTTGATTGAATACATTGTTTATGTTTTGTTTAAGTGTTGTTTATGTTTTGTTTATAAAAAATGTTGACAACTATTATACATTGGCGTAAATTTAAATCCAGTTTTAAAAATAATAACAGGGGCAGACATGATACAAGCCACATTAAAATTAGCTACTTCAAACGATTTCCAAAGTGAAACAGAACCTCTTGCGTTGGCGATGAAGCTTGAGCAGGCCAGGCTGGATCTGCAGTCGCTGTTGATGGCGAAAAGTCAGGCTTCTACCTTAATGGTAAATCATGGGCTTGCGCAGCTTGCTGGCGGACTTGATATTTCTGAAATAGTTAGTGATAAAACCCTGCAAGAGATTATTGTACAAGAAGGTGATCTTGTACAGCTTAATCTTGTTCAGGCTTTGCAGAACGTGTTGAATAATCCAGTTACTCGACCTTTATTATGTGATTTGCGATTCTTGTCCAACTTCTTAATTGAGGTTGCTGATCTGTGTCAGGCAATGCCGGGACAAGGTCTTGCTTTTAAGGCTTATCAGCAAAAAATTGCCTACGCAGCGCTTAGTCTTAAACGTACCCGGCAGCAAATGATTGCCGCCAATATTGGTTTGGCTGCTTTTGTTGCTCACAAACACAAAACCACGGTATTAAGTTTTGACGATTTATTGCAGGAAGGCGTCATCGGCTTGATTAAAGCTGTAGACCGTTTCGATCCTTATAGAGGCTTTCAGTTTTCCACGTATGCGATTCCGTGGATTAAACAGGCAATTTCACGGCTTATTGTTAAACAGGAAAAAATTGTGCGACTTCCGGTCGCTTTGGCAGAAAGAGCTTGTGCGGTCTTTGAAGCAATGCGTAATGCTTATCTTAAAACCGAGCGCTGGCCCAGTGTCGAACAATTAAAATCGCTTTGCGATTTAACTGAAGACGAAATCAAAACCATCAGAAGCTATTACCAGGCTACACATTCTTTAGATGCGGTTCCCGATGCCGAGGAAGATGAAGGTCAGGCTTTGATGGCGCGGATGAAACAGCAACAATTCGCCCTGCCCATGGACGATCTGATTGCCAGCAATTTGAGTCAGTATCTTGATCGCATTGTGTCTACCTTGCCGGAAAAAGAGGCGGCAATTTTAAACATGCGCTTTGGACTTAAAAATCACACCGAAACAACCTTGCAAGTCATTGCCGATCAGTTTCAGGTCAGCCGTGAACGGGTAAGACAAATACAAAATGAAGCCTTAAAAAAACTTAAAAATCAGTTTGGTTGCGACCTGGCACTGTTCCTTGAGCCCAATGACAGCTATCAAAACATGTAAAAGCTGGTTCGCGCTATAACAATAAGAGGAGAGATCATGTCATCAGAAAAACACAATACCACGCAGCATACCCCGCAACCAGACTGGAAGCTTGAGGCTGAAAAACACTGGAAAGCGGTTTATCAAAAATCCTTAGGCTATTTACAGAGTCATAAACAGCAGTTTCCCCTGTCAAAAATTGGCGCGATTGTTGGTGGCGGCTCGTTAGCGATTTGGCTGGCGAGCGGTGTTTACATTATTGATGAGGGTAATCGCGGCGTGGTTACGCGCTTTGGTGCTTATAGCGAAACTACCCAGCCGGGGCCGAATTGGCACATACCCGCGCCAGTTGAGAATGTGACAGTTATTAATGTCGAGCAACAACGTTTTATTGAAGTTGGATACCGTGGCAATAGTCGTAGTAGCAAGCCGGAACTGGTTCCGCAAGAATCGTTGATGCTGACCTCGGATGAAAATATCATTAATGTTCGTGTCGCGGTTCAATATCAGATTAACAATGCCAGGGATTATCTGTTTAACGTCAAGGGTAACGAATCCACTTTAAAACAGCTTACCGAAAGCGTAGAAAGAGCGGTTATTGGCCGTAACAATATGGACTATGTTTTAACGGAAGGTCGTAGCGATATTGTTGCGCAGATTAAACAAGACATTCAGTTGGCGATGGATGATTACAAAGCCGGAATTACCATAGCCAGTGTCAATCTGCAGGATGCGCAACCACCGGAAGAAGTGCAAGGTTCTTTTGAAGATGCCATCCGTGCCAGGGAAGATAAGCAACGCTTGATTAATGAAGCCGAAGCCTACAGCAATGAGATTATTCCCAAAGCGCGAGGCGCCGCATCCCGCTTATTGCTGGAAGCGGAAGCTTACGAAGCCGAAAAAATCGCCAAGGCCAAAGGTGAAACCGAGCGATTTGACCAATTGTTGGTTGAATACGAAAAAGCGCCGGCCATTACCCGAAAGCGTTTGTTTATTGAGGCAAAAGAAAAATTGTTTAGTAGTACCAATAAAGTCATTGTTGAGGCAGGTCAAACCGCACCGCAAATGTATATGCCTATACAAAACATGACTTCCAGTCAGGCTTCGGTGAACAAATCAGCGGTTATTGAAAGCACCGCGCAAGCAGCTGAGTCAGATAAAAATCAAGGTGTAAAAACAAGCAATAGTAATTTACGTCCTAGCCGGAGCAAACAATGAGCAGAACACAAATTTTCTTGCCAGCCACTTTCAGTTTGTTAGTGCTGGCTTATATGTCGGTTTTTTATGTCAACGAACATGATAAAGCCATCCTTTTTCGTCTTGGTGAAATGGTCGCGTCCGACTATAAGCCCGGACTCCATTTTAAGACCCCCATCATTAATAAAGTCAGTACATTTGATGCGCGTGTGCTGACCTTGGATGCTAAGTCCGAGCGTTTTCTTACCTCCGAAAAGAAAAATGTTATTGTTGATTCGTTTGCCACATGGCAAATAGGTGATGTGGGTCTTTTTTATACCACGGTCGGTGGCGATGAGTATCAAGCTAATCTTCGCCTCGATCAAATTATGAAAGATGCGTTACGCAGTGAATTTGGCGTACGCACTATCAAGCAGTTGATATCTGAAGATCGCAGCGAACTGCGTCGCACCCTGATGGAGAAGTTGTCGCCAACGGCCAGTAAATTTGGCATCAAGTTGATCGACATACGGATTAAACGAATTGATTTGCCGCAGGAAGTCAGTAGTTCGGTGTATCGTAGAATGCGTGCAGAACGTGAGCGGGTGGCCAGGGAATTTCGTTCCCAGGGTTCTGAAACCGCCGAACAGATAAGTGCCGAAGCGGATAAACAAAAACAGGTGATATTGGCCAATGCAAGTCGTGACGGTGAAAATATCAGAGGCCACGGCGATGCACAATCGGCTGATATCTATGCCAGGAGTTTTGGTAAAAATGCAGAGTTTTATGCCTTTTATCGTAGCCTGCAGGCTTACCAGGTCGCGTTTGAAAAAACTCAGGATACCTTGGTGCTTAAACCGGATTCGGACTTTTTTAAATATTTTAGCCGTGAAAACTGACCGTTCATTTTAAGAGGAAAAACTCATGAAAACACATATTTTCCGCTTGGTGTTTTTTGTCCTGATCGGCACCGTTATTTATGGCGTGTTTAACCGGGGCGGCCCAGAATCAGAACAGAATTATGGCGTGTCTTATTCGGACTTTATAGAAGATATTCGTCGCAATGCAATATCTGAGGTGGTCATAGACGGCAACAATGTCGAAGGTCGTCGAAGTAACGGCGAAAGATTTACCACTTATAACCCCAGCGATTCGCGCATGATTGACGAGTTACTGGAGTACGGCGTAAAAATTAAAGTCATCAAACCGCAGTTACCAACGCCTTTGATGCAGATTCTGATTTCCTGGGCGCCGATGTTGTTGTTAATCGCCGTTTCTGTTTATTTTATACGTAAGCAGCAGGCCGGTGGTGCAGGTGGGCAAATGGGCTTTGGTAAAAGTCGCGCCAAGTTGATGGCAGAAGATCAAATCAAAGTGCGTTTCACTGACGTGGCAGGGGTTGAAGAAGCCAAGCAGGACGTAGTGGAGATGGTGGATTTTCTTAAAAATCCCGCCAAATACGAAGTCCTGGGCGGTAAGATTCCACGAGGTGTATTAATGGTGGGCCCTCCGGGAACCGGTAAAACCTTGTTAGCCAGAGCCATTGCCGGAGAGGCGGGTGTACCCTTTTTCTCCATATCCGGTTCGGATTTTGTGGAAATGTTTGTCGGTGTTGGTGCGTCCAGAGTAAGGGACATGTTTGAGCAAGCCAAAAAGCGTGCGCCCTGTATTATCTTTATCGATGAAATCGATGCGGTAGGGCGTCACCGTGGCAATGGTGGTGCGGGTGGCGGTAACGATGAACGCGAACAAACCCTTAACCAGTTACTGGTGGAAATGGACGGCTTTAACGGTAACGAAGGTATTATTGTTATCGCTGCAACCAACCGTGCCGATGTGCTGGATAAGGCCTTATTGAGGCCGGGCCGGTTCGATCGCCAGGTGCAGATTGGGTTGCCCGATATCAAGGGCCGCGAGCAAATTCTGAGAGTACATGCTGATAAAGTGCCGCTGGCCGATGATGTGAATATCAACGATCTGGCGCGAGGTACACCGGGTTTTTCAGGGGCTGAGCTGGCCAATTTGATTAACGAGGGCGCGTTGTTTGCGGCGCGATTTAATCAAACCGAAATCACCATGAACAACCTGGACAAGGCTCGCGACAAAATGATCATGGGTGCAGAAAAACGTACCATGGTGATGAGTAAGAGCGATTTGTTGATGACAGCTTATCACGAAGCCGGACATGTCATTGTTGGCCGCATCGTACCTGATCATGACCCGGTCTATAAAGTCAGTATCATGCCGCGCGGCGGCGCTTTGGGTATCACCATGTTTTTGCCGGAACGTGATCAATACAGTGCAAGCAAGGACAAATTGGAAAGCCAAATCTCCAGTCTGTTTGGTGGTCGGGTTGCGGAAGCGGTTATTTACGGCAAAAATAAAGTGACCACCGGCGCCTCAAATGATATTGAGCGGGCCACCCAACTGGCACGCAACATGGTCACCAAATGGGGATTGTCCGATCGTCTGGGACCCATGGATTACGGCGACAGCGAGGGCAGTTATATGGGGCCGCAAGCCAAGCCTATGTCAGAAAAAATGGCGCAAATGATCGATGATGAAATTCGTCAGGTGCTCGACGAAAATTATCAACGTGCCGAACAAATACTGAAAGACCATATTGATATTCTTCATAACATGGCTCACGCCCTGCTCGACTGGGAGACTCTGGACAAGTTTCAGATTGATGAGTTGATGCAAGGAAAAACAATCGCGGCACCCGAACCGGAAGTAGAGCTTGAGCTGTCTGTTGTTACCGAGATTGAGCTGGGAGAAGGTTTAAACACTAAAAAACCTGAAGCGCCGGAATTATCGGCTTCATAAAGTTATCAGGTCGCAGGCAAAGACCCGACCACATCATCCTCCTCTATAACCCCTTCAAAGTCTGTATTCTTGAAGGGTTTTTTTTTCGGGATCAA
>CAIKYI010000430.1 GCA_903831545.1 uncultured Methylobacter sp.
ACTAATTGATTAAATTATATTTAAATAATTTATTTGGTGGCGTTTTTGCAAAAAATAACGCCTGTTTGGGTAAATTCCTTTTTAAAACTCATGTTAATCGCCGTTAGAAGAGCTTGGGACTTGTATCAAAAATATTACAGTGTTTTCTTGGGTTTATTGGATTGTGTATCAAAAATATTACAGTTAAAGCTTTTGTAGTGGTGTTGTTTTTAATGGGAAATAACTCTTTATTGTTTAAAAATAACAGTATAGGTAAGTTGGCACTTTATTTGCTTTGATCGGGTTAGGACAAGAATAAAGGATTTGAGGGTTTTTTAAATTCGCTTGGTCTATTCCCTGAGCAGGAGAAAAAGTTCAAACAGGGCGTAAATATAAAAGTGAAGACAAAAGATCTTGGTTTATTAGTTGTAACTATTAATTGAAAAAATGTAGACCTGGATGTTTACGCTAAAGATTAAACATACCCCATTAGTTAAATCAGGAAGGAATTTATTATGAAAAAAATCAATAACGACATTGACCCGAGGGTTGATGTACTAAATGCTACAGAGGGTCCTGGCAATGGCCAGGCCGTTGAGTTTAAACTCGCTACAAATTTGGGCGTTGCCGTTGCTGTCTTGTCAGGTTGTTTGGGTGCACTGGCTCCTGTAGAGGCGGGTGTATTGACGGTGCCCTCCGGACTTGAAGCACCCAGTCCTTTGTTTGGCTCCAAGCCTTTTGCGGCTCGCCTTTTGCAGTTCGAAGAGTTTGGTTTGCAGGCTTACGACGGTGTAGAAGATTCAAGTGAAGCGACGCTGCCGCGCCCCGTTGATCCGGTAACCGGAGAAGTTGACTGTGCCGGTAATCCCGAAGCCAATGGTAGTAGTATTGATGAAATTATCAAAAACAAAAAGATGTATCCACTGCCCGCTGAATATGCTTTGACCGGTCGCGATGCTGATGGCAAGTTTACCTATACCAATACCTGGAAACAGGATGTTCAAACCTGTGATCCAACATATGGGGATCTGGAAATGCCGATGGATGGCCGTCCCGGTGATGGAGATTTTAAGCATCAACGCTGGAATGATATAAACGCAAAAACCGGCGGCCTGGAGTTTCAGCCGAAAAAGTTTTTTCAGTCTGTTCAGGCTGGCGTTCGTACCGCCGGTGGTGCGCGCGACAAGCTTCAGCTGCATGGCTATGGTAAGAACGCAAATGGCCTGCCTTTAGCCAAGTTTACCGAATTTGGCCCTGCCGGTCTTTATCATAACACCGTCACTTCGCCTTATGCGCTCGGTGGTACTCTACAGATGCCAGTAGGAACAACTGCTGCAGAAATTGCGGCAAATAAATTGCTGGTAGCAGATGACGTTAAGGTTTCATACATCAAAGCCTTTGAAGGTACAACCAAAGGCATTGATGCCAAAATTGATCCTTTAAATGCGGCCATGCCCGTTCAGGATAAAAATTCAATATGGACTTTTGACGGTACTGTACCACCCAAGTTGTTGATGGCACGCTACGGTGAAACCATTCTGTTCCGTCACCATAACGCCCTGCCCATTGATATTAATCAAAACAACGGTTTCGGTACCCATACCATCAGTACCCACGAGCATAATGGCCATAATCCCGCAGAAAGCGACGGTTTCGCCGGTGCCTATTTTTATCCGGGTCAGTTTTATGACTATCGTTGGCCCATGACCCTGGCGGGGCATGACACTATCAATACAGGAGCCACCGACAAGCGGGCTGCTACTCCGTGTGCTGCGGGCGAGACCAGTGTAGGTGTATTCCCTTGTGTTTTTACCACTGACCCGGTCACCAAGATTACGAGTGGTACTGCCTATGTTCCCGGTGATTATCGCGAAGTGATGAGTACCCACTGGTTCCACGATCATATGCTC
>CAIKYI010000431.1 GCA_903831545.1 uncultured Methylobacter sp.
AGACTCGCAGATATTTTCCAGCCCTACCAGACCCAGCTCGACCACGATCGTTTGAGTGGGTGCGGCTCGCTGCGTCCAGTTTAAGTTGATAGTATTGTCTTTCAAATGACCGGTGACAAAGCTACAGGATTCCGCGTGATCCCTGTGGGTTAGGGGGATACCTGCGTACGCAGCGCAGCCGGAAGCAGCGGTAATGCCCGGCACAACCTGAAAATTGATGCCTTGCTGCATCAGGGTTTCGATTTCTTCGCCACCACGACCAAAGATGAATGGATCGCCGCCTTTTAGACGCACTACCCGCTTTCCTGCTTTTGCCAAGTCGGCGAGTAGGGTGTTGATGGATTCTTGCGGTAGCGCATGATCATGGCGTTGTTTGCCGACGTAGATTTTTTCAGAATCCCGGCGTGCCAGGTCGAGAATTTCCGGTGAAACCAGGTGGTCATAAACGATGACGTCAGCTTGCTGCATTAGGCGTAAAGCACGGAACGTTAATAAGTCGGGTGCGCCAGGGCCTGCGCCTATCAAATAAACTTCGCCGAAGTTTGCGTCTGGTTTTTGTTCGGCCAGGGTTTGATCGAGTTGCTGCTCTGCTTCTTGCATCAGGCCGGAGAACACCAGTTCGGCAATCGAACCTTGCAATATGCTTTCCCAGAAAATTCTGCGCTGGGCAGGCTGCTTAAAATGCAGCTTGACCTTATCTCTGAATTTGTCAGCCAGACTGGCCAACTGACCATAGGCCGGGGGAATCACGGTTTCAATCTTGGCTCTAAGAAGGCGAGCTAATACAGGAGCAGCTCCGCCAGAGGATACCGCAGCAATAATGGGTGAGCGGTCAATAATAGCGGGAAAAATAAAGCTGCAAAGCTCGGGATTATCGACAACGTTAACCGGAATGTTTTTCTCGGTAGCCGTTTTGGCAACCAGTTGGTTAGTCTCTGCATTGTCAGTCGCTGATACCACCAGTCTGAATTCGCCAAGGTCCTCAGGTGCGAAAGATTTTTCCAGCAGCGTTAAGTGGTGAGAGACTTGTTGATTTAGTACCGTGGTACTGATCTCCCTGGCAATGACAGTAATTTTAGCGCCGGCTCGTGACAATAATTCAATTTTTCGGGCGGCGATCTCGCCGGCACCTATCACCAGACATGGCTGGTCTTTAAGTTTTAAAAATACGGGAAAATAATCCATTTAGGTATCATGATTCTTGGATTTAAAAGAGAATGGTATTATAAGCATACCCAACTTGGATGAGAAAACTTAAAAAATCATGATCGAATTTAATCTGGAAGTCGATGCCAGCGGTTTAAATTGTCCGCTGCCCTTATTACGTCTGAAAAAAGCCTTGACGGTTGTGTCCAGTGGCGATGTTGTCAAAGTGATTGCAACTGATCCTGCCGCACACCTGGATTTTGGCGTTTATTCCAATCAGACCGGACATCAAATCATTCAATTTATAAAAGAGTCCAATAAGCAGACTTTTTATTTCCAAAAAAAATAATTTTTATCAAGGCGTGTCTTTCAGCGCTGCCTTCCAGGCTTTAAGCTTTAGTTCGTAGCTCAGTGCGGCATGCGCAGGACTGGTTGAGGGAAGGCGTAAGTAGATTAGATTATCAGCGTTGAGAGTTGGTAGTGCGTATCTCTTGAATGCATCCTCAGCTTTAGCTCCGTTGAACAGTACGGTATGGATTTTTTTATGAGCTTTAAAAAAATCCTGAAAATTATTCGCTGTAATTGAGTTATTTATTATCTTTGCATCCAGACTGCCAATTCGCGTGCAGGATTGCAAAACATCCCAAAGTGCAATTTTGGCGGTTTTTAATTCCTCCAATCGAATTTCATAGGCACTGTCTTTAGAAAAGCCGATTGTCTCCGCCATTATTTTCCAGAAAGTATTATGCCGATTTGCATAATACTGATTTGCTGCCAAAGACGCCTGGCCTGGCATACTGCCCAATATTAAAATTTCGGCATTACACTCGGCAATTGGTTTAAAGCTGTAAATTAAATCTTTTGTCAAAGGAATCAGGCTCTACCCGGGATTTTTAAAGTCACGCTATATTTTTAATCTAAAACCCAGGAATTTTCAATTTTGATAATTTCATAATCTAACTTAAATTGAAAATTTGTAAATAAAATAAATACTGGTATATTTAGCCAAAATAACAATAAAGTTGAGATTTAAGCTCAGCAAGGAATGGTTTTGCAATGCAAATTAAGTTTTCATTTGACTCATCCAAGCCGATTACAGGTGAAGCCAGCATTGAGATCAACAAATCGATTCAAGATGTTTTTTCTTATATA
>CAIKYI010000432.1 GCA_903831545.1 uncultured Methylobacter sp.
GCAGATCTTTTGACTCGGCACTGCCAAAGACTTTTTTAAAAGCAAAGTCTGTTTTTATATCGAGAAATTTCATTTGAGTAAGCCTAATATGATCAAGGGACGTAAGATGAAATCAATTAATTGGAGGCATCTTTGTATTATATAACACAAAAATAAAGCATCCGTATTACTGGACTGAAATTCGCGTTAATCATTTTTTAATGTTCATCTGCCCAGATCTTAATGTTGATTGGCTATACTTGGGGCTTATAATCCTAAGCATCAATAAAAAATATGACTAGCCCAAAGTACCTTAGCTTTAAAAAGTCAGTTCTGCGTGTAACACTGGTAGTTGGCTTAATACTACTTAGCGGTTGCCAGACTTTGTCGTCACTATTTCCAGAGGACTCGGCAGCTATTGAGCGATATGAACTTGAAGCTGAGCCGCAACAGGAAAGCCTGGCAACTCACGAATTTGCTCTGCCAGATGGTAACAACATGGTTGGCACTATTGCCGCAATCGACACTCGAGAAAACGATGCCCTACCGGATATTGCCCGACATTATGGCCTGGGCTATAACGACATCAGTATCGCCAATTCACAAGTTTCACCCTGGACGCCCGCGCCAGGCAGTCGGGTATTGCTACCCTTGCAATTTATACTTCCCGAGTCGCCCCATAAAGGTATCACGCTTAATCTGGCGAACATGCGGCTGTTTTTTTATCCCAAAAAACAGCCTGATAAAGTCTACACCTATCCGGTTGGCATTGGTCGGCAAGGATGGAATACGCCAATGGGGCTGACCAGCATTGTTGCCAAAGACGCCAATCCAAGTTGGACTGTACCTGAATCAATCCATCGCGAGCATGCTGAAAAAGGTGACACTTTACCTAAAGTTGTAGGTGCGGGGCCCGATAATCCGTTGGGGCTTTATGCGATGCGCCTGGGAATTCCGGGTTATCTGATCCACGGCACCAATAAGCCCTATGGTATCGGCATGCAGATCAGTCATGGCTGTGTCCAGCTTTATCCGGAAGATATTGAAGTGCTTTTTAAAAAAGCCACGGTTGGCATGCCGGTACGCATCGTTCATCAGCCCTACCTGACGGCCTGGCATCAAGATATGCTTTATCTTGAAGCGCATGAACCCTTATCAAAATGGACCAAGGAAAAAGCTAGTCTTAAAAAACAGCTATTAAGGCAATTGCATGAGAGCAGCGATCAAAAAAGAGTTATGGTTGATTGGCAAAAAGTTGAAAACATTCTAAATCGGGCTGACGGTATTCCTACGCCAATTCTTATGGAAAGTCCCGATACGGCGGAAATAGCGGCTAACGCTCCGGTGCTGAAACATCCGGAACAGTTCTTTGAACAACCTGTTGTTGAGTCTTTAAAAGATAATGACTGGGCTATCAGGGTCGCCAGTTTTAAGGATGAAGTACAGGCGCAAAAACTGGCAACCATGCTTAATCACCAAGGGCCGATCATACCGGCCCATAAAGTCCAAAAAGAACATGCTTATCAAGTCATCGCCGGGCCTTTTAAAAATAAGGCCGAAATGAAGCTCGCGGTTAAGCGCCTGAAAATGGATTTTGAACTTGATGGCGAACCGTTAAAACCACACTCTACTGCTCTCAACTAAAACGTAGACAACAAGCAGTAAGGTAACTTTTATTAGAACTATCAATCGCGAAACGATGCGCCTCCTTGTGTCGGCAGCATCCTATAGGCTATTGCGATCTTATCGCGTTACTGCTCTCAATTAAAGCGTAGGCGCCAAGAAAAGATAGATTTAATTTCTCTCGCCAAATAGCGCCGTGCCGATTCTGACGATTGTCGAACCTTCGGCAATCGCTGCGTTTAAATCGCCGGTCATGCCAAATGAAAAGGTATCGAGTTCGGGTTGCTTAAGTTTTTTAACGGCCTGATAAAGTGTTTTATAGGGCCGGCGTTGTTGCTCAAAATCATGTTGCGGAGCAGGAATGGCCATCACCCCGCGTAGTTTCAAGTTAGGCAGTTTTGCGGTTTGTTCGCACAGCAACGGTAATTCAGTCAGGCTAATGCCGGATTTGCTGGCTTCATCGCTGATATTAACTTGCAGACAAATATTTAACGGCGGTAAAAAAGTCGGGCGCTGCGAGCTGAGTCGTTGGGCTATTTTTAAGCTGTCCACGCTGTGCACCCAGTCAAAATGGGTCGCCAACGCTCTGGTTTTATTGGATTGAATGGGGCCGATGAAATGCCAGGTAATGGCATATGCGCCCAACTCCTGTTGTTTTTTTAAGGCTTCCTGTAAATAATTTTCGCCAAAATGGCGTTGCCCGCCCTGATAGGCGGCGGCAATGGCTCTCGCCGGTTTGGTTTTACTGACGGCCAATAAAAGTACCGAGCCAGGTTGACGAAGGCTGGCAAGTTCGGCGTCTTTGATTTGCGATAGTAGCTGTTTAAGTCTTTGCGGGATGGTTGGCATGAGTTGCTTGCTGTCTGTTAAAAGTCGTTATCAGAATGAGTGGGCACGATGTCTGCGGCGCTCCCAGGATTCAGGTAGCGTAATCCGATATCTGTCCAACACAATGTACACATTCAAAACATAAAAGTTGAACTATGATATAACAATAATTTTATTTTTGTCTTCATGGAGGGTGTTATGGATATTGCCGAATTATTGGCTTTTTCAGCTAAAAACAAAGCGTCGGATTTACATTTGTCAGCAGGTCTTCCGCCAATGATAAGGGTTGACGGCGATATTCGGCGGATTAATATTCCTGCCCTGGAGCATAAGGAAGTGCATGCGCTGATTTATGACATTATGAATGACAAGCAACGAAGGGATTATGAGGAGTTTTTGGAAACCGATTTTTCCTTTGAGCTACCCGGCGTTGCCCGTTTTCGTGTTAACGCTTTTAATCAGGAACGAGGCGCTGCGGCAGTATTCAGAACCATTCCCTCCATAATATTAAGCCTGGAGGATTTAAAAGCACCCAAGTTTTTTGAAGAATTATGCCAGAAACCACGCGGCCTGGTTTTGGTGACAGGGCCAACGGGTTCCGGCAAATCAACCACGTTGGCGGCGATGATCAATCATATTAACTGCAATGATTACGCGCATATTTTGA
>CAIKYI010000433.1 GCA_903831545.1 uncultured Methylobacter sp.
ACTGGTCTGAACTCAGTTATAAAATGCAGGCTTTACGCGATAATCCTGTTTGTGCCCAGCAACAGTTTGAACGGATCGCTGATGATGAAGATCCCGGTTTGCATGTAGACTTGAGCTTTGCCGTTAATGACGACGTCACTGCGCCCTTTAAAGATGCCTTAAGACCCAAAGTAGCCATTTTACGTGAGCAAGGCGTTAACGGTCATGTCGAGATGGCGGCGGCTTTTGATCGTGCCGGTTTTACCAGCATCGATGTGCATATGAGCGATATTGTCCATGGTCGGGTAAGTCTGGCTGATTTTACCGGGCTGGTAGCCTGTGGGGGCTTTTCTTATGGGGACGTGTTGGGCGCTGGCGGTGGTTGGGCAAAATCGATATTGTTCAATCAGCGTTGCCGTGACGAATTTGCAGCATTTTTTGAACGCAAAGATACCTTTGGTTTAGGCGTTTGTAACGGGTGTCAGATGATGTCCGGATTAAAAGACATTATCCCCGGTGCTGAGCATTGGCCACGTTTTTTGCGTAATAATTCCGAACAATTTGAAGCGCGGGTCGCGATGGTTGAAGTACAAAAATCGCCTTCGATATTTTTTGCCGGTATGGACGGTTCCAGAATGCCGGTTGCCATTGCTCATGGAGAAGGTCGGGCAGAATTTGCCGATGATCCTGCCGTTGCGCTTGAGGCAGGTTCCGTTGCCTTGTGTTATGTCGATAATTATGACGAATTAACCACGGAATTTCCGGCTAATCCCAATGGTTCACCCTTCGGCATAACTGGTCTTACGACTACTGATGGACGTTTTACAATCATGATGCCACATCCTGAGCGCTGTTTCAGGGCCGTGCAAAATTCCTGGCATCCGGAGGACTGGGATGAATACGGTGCCTGGATGCGGCTGTTCAGAAATGCGAGGGTTTGGGTAGGCTGAGTTGGAATTGATTTTTGCTCAACAAAAATATCAGGGATTCCAGGCTGGATAGGTTCGTTAATTTATTTCGCATGGAAAAATTTGACTGTTTCTTAACTTATCCGAAAACAGTTGCAATTATTATGCTATAAAGTTCTCTGGTCTTTGGAGTTTTTCAGGGACAATGCGCAACATTTGAACTATTAATAATAATTAAATCCGGGCAATAAAAAGGTTTAAAGGCTGTAGATTATGGATAAGGTCAACATGGTGAAAAACAAAAATCGAAGAGAATTTTTTCGGATTTATGAACAAGCCGATTTGCTTTACAACAAAATTGAAGGGTTACAGGTGGCCGATTCGCAACCTGTTTTCAACAATATTTTGTATAACCCTGAAGTCACAGACGATTTGGATGGTACTGCAAAGCGTTTTCCCTTGCCCGGAGTGGACAGTAACTGGCCAACAGACACAGACTTTAAGGGGAATGATGCCAGAAACGTAAACATCAGTGCCAGTGGGATCGCTTTTACCTGTGAAGACGAACTTAATGTTGGCGATTATCTGGCAATGAAGATCATGCTGGCATCCGGTATCAAGGGCGTTTTGACTTATGCCAGGGTTGTTTATTGTAAGGCAAATAAAGAAAGTGACAGTCAGCCATCCTCTTTTGTTGGTGCTCACTTCGTTAATATGAGAAACGAAGTTCATGAGTCGCTAAAAAAGCATGTTGATAAAAAAAGAGTACAACAAACCTGGGTTAATGGCGTTATTCTGGCTATCTTCCTGATTGTGATAGCTGCACCGGGTGCGATATTTGGTTTATTATTAGGGTTGCTTCATTTTGTACTGGAATTAGTGCTTGAGTTTGCCCATCTTGGCTTCGAGTTTATTGAGTCCAACCTTGATCATTTAATCGAGCACCTTTTTGAAACTGATCTGCATCAGACTCAGGTTATCGTTTTTTATATAATTTTTTCTGTTGCCGTGTTTGGGCTTTACCGAGCTTGGCGATTATTGCCGCGTTATTGTTTGCGGCTTAAAAAAAATCAACTGGCCTTTTGGTCACGTAAAAAGGCAAGTTTTGGTTACTTTTGGCAAGAACAGTCTTTGTTTAATAAGATAAGATGGGTTGCTATTGGTGCTGCCATTGTGACCGGCTATGTTTTTTTTGGCATGTAGCTACAAAGCCCTGCTTGGCTACTGATTAATAAAGATATCCGCAGATAGCAACATGTTATCTTCACCATTTCGGTGTAACACATTGCCCTGTCCGCTATTGTCCCTACTAAAATAAGCTTTCTGGCTGTTCATTTTCGCGCCTTGGCAATAACGCCAGACGAGATTATCTTCCAGGATAACCGCCGTTGATACCGTTGCCTAAAAAGGAACCCGCAGCTGCGCCCAGTCCGGTAGCAATTGGGTCGCCACTACCTAATTCGTAACCCAAAACACCTCCTATGACGCCTCCAGCCAAGCCCTGATGAGAGCGTTGATCAGCAGGATAGCGCGGTTGCGGGTAATACCTTGCTTGAGGCTGAGGGTAATAATTAATTTGCGGAGCAGGATAATAGTTAACCTGCGGTTGCGGGTAATAATTAATTTGGGGTTGTGGATAGTAGCCATCATCATGATGATGATGCCTATGACGGTGGCCCTCGCCGCCGTAGCCATGGTGGCGTCCCCAATGGTCTCCATCCGCATAAGATGCCGCTGAAAATAGAACAGCAACAATCGTTACTTGAAGTGAAAAAAATATTTTTTTCATTGGATAAATCTCTCCAGGTTATATAAATAGTAAATTAACAAATTTTAGAATCCCGGTTTCAATGTTAAGTCACCAGTTCTAAACTTCGTATTGATGTTATGCGCTGTAACCTTAATGGCCGCTTAATGATTTTGCACGATTCATAGGGGCTAAAGCTGTAATAGAGATAATTAATTGCCGCAATATTTCTACTGTGTCGCTTATAATATGCTAATCAATTCAATATTTATTCAATCTTAATGGCATCTTAATAAATGGAACAATTTATCCCCGGTCAACGCTGGATTAGTAACACCGAGTCAGAACTTGGATTAGGTCTTATTCTTGATGTGGCGCACAAAAGAGTCACCGTACTTTTTTTGGCGAGCGACGAAAGACGAATGTATGCGCAAGACAATGCGCCTTTGACGCGTGTCCGTTTTTCACCCGGCGATGTTATTGAATCAATAGATGAAGAAAAAGTGACCGTTATCCGGTTAATTGAAGAAGAGGGGTTGATTACTTATTTTGGTAAAGATGAGGAGGGGCATGAGGTAGAACTGGACGAGGTAGAATTGAATCACCATATTCAATTTAATAAGCCCCAGGATCGTTTGTTTATCGGGCAAGTTGATCCTTCCGCCTGGTTTTTGTTGCGCTATGAAACCTGGCGAAAATTGCAACAGCATCAGCAATCGCCTGTTAAAGGCTTGTTGGGCGGTCGTGCCTCGCTTATTCCTCATCAATTGTATATTGCCCATGAATCAGCTAATCGTTCTAGCCCACGAATCATGTTGGCGGACGAGGTAGGCTTGGGCAAAACCATAGAAGCCGGTTTGATTCTGCATCACCGGTTGATCAACGGTTTAAGTAAGCGGGTTCTGATTATCGTGCCCGAGACCTTGTTACATCAATGGCTGGTGGAAATGCTAAGACGCTTTAATCTGCGTTTTAGTATTTTTGACGAGGCGCGCTGTCTTGATACTTTCTCCGAAGACGACATGCTTACTGAAGCTGACGCTGATGATGTAGTAGCTGAAGAGGATAATCCGTTTTTAACGGAACAACTGGTTTTATGCAGTCAACGGTTTTTTTCCAATTATCCGCGTCGACAGCAACAAGCCATTGCTGCCGGATGGGATATGGTAGTTGTCGATGAAGCGCACCATCTGGAATGGAATGAGCAAGCTCCAAGCGCTGATTATCTGTTTGTTGAACAACTTGGCCAAATAGCTCCCAGTCTTATTTTATTAACGGCTACGCCGGAGCAATTAGGTGCGGAAAGTCATTTTGCCCGCTTAAGATTGCTGGACCCGGATCGGTTTTATAGTTTTGCCGCTTTTCTTGAAGAAGAGCGCTTATTCGAGCCAGTGGCTAATGCGGCTAAAGTATTGCTGGAAGAAAAAACTTTAGATGACGCGGCGCGGCAACACTTAACATCCCTACTTAAAGATGACAATGTCGACGGTTTGCTGAACAATCTTAACGATCCTGAACAGTCTTCTGCGGCTCGCGTGGCGCTGATTAAAGTATTGCTCGATCATCATGGCACCGGAAGAATTTTGTTCAGAAATTCCCGGCAAACCGTACAAGGTTTTCCTGAGCGGGAACGCCACGGTTACGCTTTAACCGGTCAGCCAAATCCTGAAGATTTACAACAAGATCCACGCTATCTTTGGTTGGTGGACAAAGTTAAACAACTGGCAGGCCAAAAAGCGCTGGTAATTTGTAAACAGGCTCAAACTGCAATTGATCTGGAATTAACGCTTAGAAATCGGGCGGGTATCGCTTCAGCAGTGTTTCATGAAGGCATGAGCATTATTGAACGTGACCGGGCGGCAGCTTATTTTGCTGATCCGGAAAGTGCCGCGCGGTTACTGATTTGTTCGGAAATTGGTAGTGAAGGCAGAAATTTTCAGTTTGTGCATCATCTGATTCTTATGGATTTACCGACTAATCCGGATTTATTGCAGCAACGAATCGGACGTCTTGATCGTATCGGCCAAAAACATATTATCCAGATTCATGTACCGTATCTGGAGCATACCGGTAATGCCGTACTGTATCGCTGGTATGATGAAGGATTGAATGCCTTTAGAAGCAACAGTTCATCCGCGCAGCGGGTTGCGGATATTTTACAGGACGAGTTGACTGCTGTTTTACCGGATAACACCGGCGAAAGTCATGCCTCCCCGGATGCAATAGAGGCTCTGATCGCCAAGACCCGGTCGCTGAGCACCGAACTTGAAATGCATATGCATAATGGACGTGATCAATTGCTGGAGCTTAATTCCTGTCGCAAGGAACTGGCTAATGAGTTGATTGTGCAGTTGAATAACTACGAGCATGAAGGCGTGCTCTGGCCTTATATGGAAGATATTTTCGAATGTTATGGTGTGGAGACCGAGTTTCATTCTCCCGATTGTTTTATTATTCGTCCCAGCGATCATTTACGGGTCTCACATTTTCCTGGTTTGACCGAAGATGGCATGACCATCACCATTAACCGGCAAATTGCCCTGGCACGCGAAGATATGCAGTTTATGACCTGGGAACATCCCCTGGTCACTGCGTCCATGGACATGGTGCTCTCCAGTGAAACAGGGAATGCCGCGATTAGCGTGATCAAACATGCAGACCTTAAAGCGGGTCAATTTCTGCTGGAATGTTTGTTTATTGTCGAGTGCAGCGCACCTGCGGAATTACAAATAGGCAGGTTTTTGCCCCATACGCCGATACGGATCTTGCTTGATCAAAACCAAAAGGATTTAAGCTCAATCATAGATCATAGAGACCTGATTGAACCCGGTATCAAGTTTGATAAGCATAAAATAGTTGAGTTTCTGAATAATCAAAGACCGCATCTGATTAATCTGTTGAATGTAGCCGAGCGAAATGCCAAGGCACACATGCAGACCTTGGTGGATGAAGCGACAAACACCATGTTGGAATCGCTAAGCAATGAAATTAAAAGGCTGGTCAGATTAAAAAAAGTCAATACCTCCATTCGAACAGAAGAAATCGAGCAACTGAAAGATATGACCATGTTGGCGCATGAAAATATTCAGGCTGCGCAACTAAGACTTGATGCGGTGCGGTTTCTGATTACCAGTTGATACTGACTTTTACCGCGAATATCGCCCAAAAAATTCACCACGAAGCCACCAAGACATTAATTTGTGGTCTTCTTCGTGGTGAGTTAAAAAAGTTAATTGCTGCATAAGCGATGACTATCAATTAAACACAAAACTAACCAATAATTTATGATAAATATCGGCAAAATAAATAAGCTGACCGTAGTCAAACAACAAGGTGCCGATGTCTATCTGGATGACGGAACCTCCGGAAAAGTGCTGCTCTCGGACAGAAGACTGCCTGCCAACTGTCAGCTTGGCGATAGTCTGGATGTGTTTGTTTATGTGGATTCCGATGGACATCTTGCCGCTACCAGCAGAAAACCGCTAGCTCAGGTCGATGATATCGCCTGGATGAAGGTTGTTTCGCTAAATTATGTCGGTGCGTTTCTGGATTGGGGTTTACCTAAAGATTTACTGGTTCCCTTTGGCGAACAATACCATGAGATGGAAGTAGGGCGATCTTATTTGGTTAAGGTGTTTCTTGATGATCAAAACCGCATTGCAGCGACCACCAAGATTGATAAATTTCTCAGCGATGAGTCTGATGACTTTGAAGTGGGGCAAAAAGTGTCACTCATCATTGCCGGCACTTCGGACTTGGGCATTAAGGCAATCATTAATAACACCCATTGGGGCATGTTATATCAAAATGAATTGTATCAACCGGTCAGAAAAGGCCAAAAAATTGATGGCTATATCAAGCAGATACGGGAAGATCACAAAATTGATCTTAGTTTGCACGAACCGGGTTATGGCAAAGTCCTATCACTTACCGACAATATTATTGCCAAACTTAAAGCCAATGATGGTGTGTTGATGTTGGGCGATAAAAGCCCCCCGGAAGCAATTTATGCCAGTTTTGGGGTAAGTAAAAAAGTCTTTAAGCAAGCGATAGGTGCGCTTTATAAGCAACAATTGATCATTGTTGATAAAAATGAAATCAAACTTGTTATTTAAAAGTCTGTCCGAGAATTGTAACCGTAGTGAAAGTTTAAAACGCTGAAAGCGCTATGGCTTATTTCAAAACCCATTATGACAGCTTAAATGTATCTCGCAACGCGCCTTTAAGCGTCATCAAAGCGGCATATAAAGCGCTTTGTCAATGCTACCATCCCGATAAATACGCTGGCGGCCACGACGAGGCTGTGCGGATCATGAAAGAGATTAATCGTGCTTATGCCGTATTGTCCGACCCGCACAAAAGAGCCGATCACGACCTGTGGATAATACAACAGGAAAAGCAGCAGGCTTCCTATGAAGCTCAACGGATAATGCAAGTTTTTACCAACACTTATGGTGTGCCCGCTGTTGTCGAAGCACGAAATCCGACCTTCAGTTTGTTATCCAGGTTTAAAAAACGCTTAACAGATGTGTGTTTTATCGGCAAAAAGCTGGCCCGGAGTTATAGCAAAAACCTTACAAAAACAAACCGGATTGCCGCTTTTCTTGTAATTATTGGTCTTTTATTGGCCGTTAATAAGTACTATATAACTGACTTGAAAATAGCGCCCGTTCAAAATACGCTGACTGCCCAGGACGTTTCGCAAATTCTCATACTTGCCCAGCATTTAGTCATCCAGGGGCAGTCGCAAAAAGCATTACCCCTTTATTTGCAGTTGGCGGAGCAGGGCAATGCTGTTGCACAGTTTCAGGCAGGGTTGTTGTATGCCAACGGACAAGGCATTGCAAAAGATGATAAACGGGCCGCTGACTGGTTTGGTCAGGCTGCCAGACAAGGATTAAAGG
>CAIKYI010000434.1 GCA_903831545.1 uncultured Methylobacter sp.
GTTTATTGAAGTTTGAACTTTCAGGCATTCCTGCCGGAACCACGATTTCTTCTGCGTCATTGCAGTTATGGAACTGGAAATCAACTGGTGTAGCCCTGCCTGTCCAGGTTGTTGGTGTTGTAACCGATACCTGGACCGAAACCGGTGTTAACTGGACTACCCAACCTGCGTTGGGTAGCGTTCTGGATACCCAGACACTTGCGGCCGGAAATATTAATCTTTGGTATAACTGGAACGTGACGTCTTTTGTACAAACAGAACTGAATGGAGACAAAACGGTATCTTTGGCCGTTAAACCTGTAACCGAAGAATCTGCCGATGCAACTGCGCCAAGTTATGGCTTTAATTCAAAGGAGTACGGCAGCAATATGCCGATATTGCAAGTCACGGCTCAAACTACCGCAACGTCGGTAACTGGTGTGACTTACTTCTATCGCTACTCGGCTGATAATGCTGCATGGGGCGCCTGGACTCAGTTGGGCGGAGCTAATACCAGTTCGCCAAGCTATAACAAAGCCTTTAATTTTCCTAGCGGCTTTGGTTATTACGAGTTCTATAGTGTTGCCACCGATAATGCGGGTGTCGCAGAGTCAACGCCTGCATTTGCACAGACTGCGGTTCATTATCAGGCAGCAACTGGCGATTCCCAAACTGTTAGCTTTACTCAGCCAGGTTCGGTCACTTCCGGTTCAAATGTTACTTTGGCAGCTACTGCCAGTTCCGGGCTTTCGATAACCTACACTAGCCTGACGCCTTTAATTTGTTCAATGTCTGGTAACGTGGTGACTACCTTTGCTACCGGTACCTGTACCATTGTTGCCGATCAGATTGGCGCTTTGGGTTACATTTTGCCGAACAGTGCAACTCAGAGCTTTGAAGTGAATGCAGCGGGCAATCCAGCTACGGGTAGCACCACAGTGCCGCTGCCAACGTGGGCCTTGATTGCCCTGGCAGCTGGTTAGATGGGTACTATGCGGCGTTTGACCAGTAGACGCTGCCAGAAGTCTGTTCGAGAATAGAAACCGTAGCGAGGCAAAGCCATTTTGAGTCAGGGTTTTTGTTCATTTGATACGAATGTTATGTTCGTGTAAGGTTGTGAACGGAAAATCTGGCCATGATTGGGTTTTTCGGAGTTGGTTTTCTATGCCTAGACAGCCTGCCAGGTAATCTAATTATCAGTATTTTGGCATTTATTCAGCAAGCAACCCGGCGTTATCAGTCTTTTCCCAGGGCAAGTTTTCACTGCCAAAGTGTCCATTAACGGGTAACTTCTGATAAAAGACGCCGTTAAATTTTTGCGTTAGTTCCCTTAATTCAAATATCCTGATTATGGCGCCCAGACGGAAATCGAAATATCTGAGTAATCTTTTTCGAATCTCATCATCTTTAATAATCCCTGTTCCCTTGGTCGTCAAATATACGCTGACCGGCCCGGGATAGCCGATACCATAACTTAGCTGAACTTCACATTGCTCCGCCAGACCTGCGGCGACGATGTTTTTGGCGGCATAGCGGGCCGCATAAGCCCCGACCCGATCAATCCGTGAGGGGCCTTTGCCGCTTAAAGCCGAGCCGCAATGCCTTGCAAAACTGCCATAAGTATCGCTGTCGGTTTTTCGGCCGGTCATGCCCGAGTGGGCAGAGGGGCCGCTCCGTATATAAGGACCGTTAGGGTTAATAGTAATGCGGGTAAAATTGTCCGGTTTGATAGCTGCATTTTTAAAAACCGCATTGATGACAAAATGCCGAAGATCTTCTTCTATTTGTCCAAAGCCCGGGAGCAAATCCGGGTCTTCGCAGCCAATAACCAGGGTAATGCTGTTAATATTTTTTGGAGAATCATTTACGAACTCGACGCCTACCTGTGTGGTGCAATCAGGGGACAAGTAAGTGATCTCGGCATTTCGTCTGGCTTTGGAAAGTTGTCTTGCCAATTGATTGGCCAGCGTGATGGGCAGCGGCATTAATTGTGGGGTATGTCGACAGGCAAAACCAAACACCGTGCTTTGATGGGAAGCGGTAATCTGGTCTATTTCTGTAGCATCATCGCCGGAAAAATCCATTTCCCGGGATGTTTTTGATTGTTCTATCTGACTGGTGACGACGGTGCATTCAGTGGCATTAAAATCCTTGGATTTATAACCGACACCCTTGATGACTTTACGCGCTACTTCTGAGGTATCGACAACCGCTTCGCTTGCAAAGCGTGTGGCAAGAAATAAGACGTTCTTCGAAAGCGCGCACTCGGCAGTAATCCTGGAGGTTGAATCTTGTCGAAGGTAGGCGTCAACGATTGCGTCGCTGATGGTGTCGCAAAGACGGTCGGGATGGCCTTCGGTAACCGATTGCGAGGTAAAAACAAAGTCAGTAATCATTTTTTGTTATCCTGAATGAAAGTGTTTTTGTTAAATCCTTTGACCGCTTCATTGGCGAAAAACGGCAGAGTAGAGCCGGCTAATATCGCGATCATATCAAGCGCATTTAAAGGACTGAGTCTTAGTAAGGTACGCAAGGAAGGCATGGTCACTGCAAGCACTTGCATTAATCCTGACAAGCCGATTGCGGTATCAAGATAGCGATTGGAGGGACGCTCGTTTAAATTGAAAACCGACGTATGTTCAGATCGACTGCGATAAGCATGCAGAAACTGGGCAATTGTAATTGACATAAATGCATTGGTGCTGGCATTTTGACCGGGGCCGTAACGCAGCAGGCTATACCCGTAAACTCCCAAAACGCCGGTGCTTATAAAACCCGATTCACGGATCAGTTTGGCATAATCGCTACGACTGACAATGGCGGTATTCGGATTACGCGGCGGTCGTTTAAGCACATCAAACTCGGGTGGATCCATCGCCAACGCCAACGCCGGGAAAATATCCGTTATCAAATTTATCCATAATAATTGTCGTGGATTAAGAATTTCGGCGCCACCCAACGCCGCACTCACCAGCATGACTTCGATTTCGCTCAGATTGGTCGACAGCAAAAAATGCAGGCTTTTACGAATGTTGTCATAAATGGCCCGGCCTTCGCGAATGGCAGTTACCATCGTTTTTAAATCGTCTTCTTCCAAAATGATATCCGCCACTGAACGCGCGGCATCTGTTCCTTTTTCACCCAGCGTAACGCCGATATTGGCCGCTTTAAGTGCCGGGCTGTCATTAATGCCGTCACCGGTCATGGCGACAACTTTTCCGCTACGTTGCAAGGCTTCCACAATCAGCAGCTTGTGAGCCGGACTGACGCGGGAAAAAATAGTGGTGCGTCCAACCAGACCGGCAAGCACCGAAGGCTCCAATTTATCCAGATGCCCGGAATCAATGATTTCCAGGGGTTTACCCTGAACACCATTCAGGCCCAACCTTTTTCCTACCGATAAGGCGGTCGAACTTTGATCGCCGGTAATCATCACCGTCTCAATGCCAGCATCGTGAAATTTGCTCATCAGTTCTGTCATGCCCGGACGAATCACATCTTCCATACCGACCAATCCCAGCCAGACTGGCGCTTGCTGTTTATAACCGTTGATATCACTCGTTATGCAATAAGCGACGCCAAGCACGCGTAAGGCATCGGCTCCCAGTCTTTCGTTTGAGGTTAAAATGGCTTTACGTTGCTGTCCTGACAGTATTTTCAGCTCGCCGTAACGGCTACCCGTTTCGCAAAGCGCCAGAACATCAGGCGGACTGCCTTTAATTGCGGTAAAAAACTGCCCGTCTTCAAGGGCATGAACAGTTACCATATAAGGCCGATCTTCGGCGCGATAATCTATCTTTAACGCGGGACGTTGTTGCCTTAAAGAGCCAACATCTTCACCGGCATTAATAGCTATCTGTAGCAAAGCGTTTTCGGTTGGCGAACCCTGTAACAAGCCAGAGTCATTCTCAGCCGGTATTGATTCATTGCATAACACCAGAACCTCCATCATCCGCCGCAAAGTTTCATCGGCCTGGTAAGCTTCTACTTGGGTGTCATCCTGATAAAAACTGCCCTCTTTAACTTGTAGATTAATCTTTAAAGTTTGCAGCGCCACCACACTCATTTGGTTCAAGGTCAGGGTGCCGGTTTTATCAAGACAAATCACTTGTACCGAGCCCA
>CAIKYI010000435.1 GCA_903831545.1 uncultured Methylobacter sp.
CTCCTCCTCTACAAGGATCGTTTTTAGCGGGTTTCGGCCCGCATTTTTTTAAACGGAATAAAGCAGCGCTAGGTCAAAAGTTATTTAAATAAGTAAAAGGGAAAACAAATGCCATTGCAAAATTTAGTTGAATACTTTAATGACAGATTCGGGCAAGAGCATCGCTCAAGTTTTCGCCCTTTTCTACTTGAAGAAGAATCAATAAGCACGTTATTTGGTCAAATAAAAATCGGCAGCGTTTTTTCGCCGATACGCGTAACCCAAAAACCTGCAGAAATAATAGGGCATGCCGCCAAATTAAAGGTTTCTACGCATGACGTGCAATATCTATATTCAGATGAAATTGAAAACCTACTAAGCAACCGTCCACATCAAGACAACAATTTTGAAACCATCATCGATTTTGATCGCTTATCCCGCACCACTCACATGCTTAACTATCTGCCTTTGGCCCATTTGCAGGGAGCACTGTTTCTGGAAGTTGATCCGCGACACATATTGGGCATTAAACAGGATCATGGCGCTTATTTTGAAGAAGTCATTGAGCAATGCGGCCTGCAAACCAAAAACATCGTAATCAGCATGGCAGTAAGCAGTCCCTACGCGCGACATTATCCGGAACTGATCACCGGCCTGAATAATTACCGGCATCGTGGTTATCAAATCGCACTTAAGTTTGATTACGTAGCACAGGAAGGACAGGCGTTTAAGCTGATTTCCAAGCTGTCTCCAAATTATGTCAGCTTATCGGCACGGCATGTTGATGAGGTACGCGATAATAACTTGCTTGAAAAACTACGTACTTTAAGCGCGTTGGTAGCTCTCACAGGCGGACAAAGTATCTTTCAGCAAATCGAACAAAAAAAATCAGCTTTACTGGCCCGTAATACCGGCTTTGAGTTGGTGCAGGGACGTTATTACGAATAAGCCGGGACTGGGATTGTGCTTTCTTCTGGTTCCCACGCGCTGCGTGGGAACCGATGCCATCCGCGCTGCGGTCTGGTCTGGTCTGGTGTCGCAACGCGGCGCGTTGATACTGCATTCCCACGCCGCGCGTAGGAACGAGGAAGAACAATCAAAGTGCCGTCTTTTTTACACAATTTTAACCAATCTTAAAGCCTTGATTTAACAGTGCCTCAAACTGACCAAGCGGCACTGGCTTACTAAACAAAAATCCCTGATAAAGCATACAACCATGCGCTTCCAGGAAAGCGCGTTGCGCTTGCGTCTCCACGCCCTCGGCAATGATTTTCATGCCCAGATTATGCCCCATGCCAATAATCGTTTGTACAATGACGGCATCAGTCTGTTTTATGTCAATGTTGTGGATAAATGACTGATCAATCTTTAACTGGGTAAATGGCAATTGCGTTAAATAGGCCAACGATGAGAAGCCCGTGCCAAAATCATCCATAGAAAAATATACACCCATTTCACGAAGGCCATGCATCTTGAGAAGTGTGTCATCGATATCATCCAACACCAGACTCTCAGTCAATTCCAGCTTTAAGAGTTTTGGATTAATCGAACTTTTTTTTATGATTTGACTGACTTGTTTAATAAAATCTGGCTGATGAAACTGACGTGCACTAACATTGACGGCGAGCACTAAATGCTGAGCCTGTAAATTACTTTCCCAACTTTTGATTTGGGCGCAAGCAGCCTCCAGCACCCATTGTCCAATGGGTAATATCAAAGCCGTTTCCTCTGCCAACGGGATAAAGTCGGCAGGTGATATATATCCTTTGTGTGGATGTCGCCAACGTATCAATACCTCGGCCCCTATAATCTGGCGAAGATGATTAACCTGTGGCTGATAAAACAGCTCAAACTGATTTTCTGAGATGGCTAAACGTAAATTGTCTTCCAATGCCACACGGTTATCTATATTGACCTGCATTTGCGGGTCAAAAAAACGTAATGTATTACCGCCCGCGTCCTTGGCCTGATACATGGCAATATCCGCTTGTTTAAGCAGTTGGTCTGCAGAATGATTTTTATCGTTAAACAAGCTGACACCTATACTCGCAGAGCATTGGTAATGGCGCATGGCAAGTTGGTAAGGCTGGCTAAGCGCGTCAAGTATTTTATTGCCAATCACTTCAGCCTGAGTTGCTGCCTCAAAACTTTGTTCACTCAAATCTTCCAGCATCACCACGAACTCGTCGCCTCCCAGACGGGCCACGGTGTCCCCTTCACGAACACAATATTCTAATCGCTCGGCAACCTGTTGCAGTAGCAAGTCCCCCATATCATGGCCCATGGAATCATTCAGGATCTTGAAATTATCCAGATCCATAAATAACAACGCGCCTTTTCTGCCGCTACGATAACTTGACGCCAATGTAGGTTTCAAACGATCACGCAGCAAGCGTATGTTAGGCAAGCCAGTAAGATGATCGTAAAAGGCAAAATGTTTAATTTCTTCTGTCAAGGCCTGGCTTATGGTAATGTCGGTGATGGTGCTAATGTAATTTGTGACAATACCCTTCGCATCAACGATAGCTGTGATGGTAAGAAGTCCGGGATAACACTGACCATTTTTTCGTCTGTTCCAGACCTCCCCGGACCATACGCCAGAATCAATGATTTTTTTCCACATTGCGGCATAAAACCCCTTGTTATGCCGACCTGAATGAAATACACGCGGGTTTTTACCTATGAGCTCTTCGGCACTATAACCGGTTATAAGGGTAAGCGCATTATTCACTCGGATGATCGAGTTATTGGCATCGGTTACAATTATCCCTTCTTGCGATTCAAAGGCGATAGCGGAAATACGCGTTTCTTTTTCAAGACGACTACGCTCAGTAATATCTTGCATGGATAACAGGATAATGTTGCTCCCAATTTTTTCCCGAAAAATTTCCCGGGCATTAAGGAGTAAGACTTTAGGACCAATATTAAGAAAATCGTGTTCAACCTCAAAGTCATTAAACGCAGAAACATTAGGAAGAATATCCTCAAGCAGTATTCTCAGCGCAGGAATATCCCATTGCCGATTACCAATGTCGTAAATAAAATTGCCTATGGTTTCCTCGGGGCTTACTTTAAAGGTAACGTAGAAACTATGGTTGGCCGACATAACTTTAAGCTCTGAGCTGAGCACAATAAGTGGCTCCCGCAAAGTTTCAATAATGTTTTCGGAGTATTGCAGAGCATTCCGGGTTTTTGTCTCCAATTGCTTGCGTTCAGTGACGTCTTCGATGGCTAAAAGGATAATCCGCGTACCCATTTCTTCTCTAACAATCTCGCGGGCATTAAGCAACATGGCTTTATGACCGATATTGAGAAAGTCATGTTCCACTTCATAGTCATTGAATACCGTAGCATTAGGCAAAATATCCTCAAGCAGCGTCCGCAGCTTGGGAATGTCCCATTGACGGTTGCCCAGGTCATAAATAAAGTTGCCGACAGTTTCTGCTGGTATTACTTTGAAGGTTTTGTAGAAGCTATAATTGGCAGTCACAACCCTAAGATCTGAACTGAGAACAATAAGTGGCTCCCGCATCGTTTCTATGATGTTCTCGGCATATTTTAGGGCATCATGTATTTCTCTCCCAAACTGCTTGTTCTCAGCGATGTCCGTCAGCGACACCCGCAACATAAAATCTTTATCAATTAAGGTTGTGTGCACACAGTTCAATAAAACGGGAAACTCGTTTCCATTGCTGTATTTTAAGAACAATTCAATACTTTTACGCTTGATATTCTTTTTTACGTCAACCAAAAAAAGATACCAAAGATCCGCGTCTTTAGGGGCAACAAAAGCTGCAAAACGACGATTGAGCAAATCTCTGCGATCAACCCCAAGCATTCCTGCGGCAGTTAGATTAACTTCAGCAATCAAACCCTGATGCGTTAGTGTCAGGTAACCAACCGGAGAAAAGTCATAAAGATCGATATAGTTATCATGGGATTTACTTAAAACAGCATAGCTACGCTGTAGTTCCTCGTGCTGCATTTGCAGTTCAATCTGATGGACTTGCAGCTCATGCAGCAATTCTTCGCGAGTGCGTGTTGATTCTGTTTCGGAGATATGGCAAAGTTGGGCTTCCGCTTCTATCCTGAGGGACTGGGGATGATTTGATTTATTACCCATATAACCTATAACTACTTTTAAAATCGTTAAGATCGTTGAGATCGTTGAGATCGTTGAGATCGTTGAGATCGTTGAGAAAATTTTATGTCACATGTAATCAACATGCAAACTTATTACTAAATAAGCAATAGACTCCGCTTATCAAAGCGGTACGGGCAACAACTAAATCTGTTGCGCCCCCGTTTTTAACTTCCCTGGTTTAGAAACGTTATGGAGCGTGAAACCGGGAATACCGGAAAATCTTGTAGGATGGGTAGAGCGATAGCGAAACCCATCAATTTCAGGGCAACTTGCGAAAGTTAGCAAGACGTTGGGATGCTTTGCCAAGGGCGATCTTCCTATCGGCAATACATAATTAATTATGTATACCGCCCAAGCGTTTCAAAACATTTAGAATTAATAATGTGTATTTTAAAAGTTGCCAAGTCAACAAAACTACAAAAAGCCTTATCGACTATATCCAAATCTGCAAGTTGGTGCAGGCTCAGTTGGGGATCAATCACACACGACTTAATCAAGACTAGCTCGCTTGCCGAAATTTTATTGGCCAGCCAGGCAGACAAACTGTCGGAAGTTATATTCCAGCTTGCCACTATGCCAGCACTATCCA
>CAIKYI010000436.1 GCA_903831545.1 uncultured Methylobacter sp.
CAAATCTGTTCCTGACAGATTTGTGCCGGGATCTAGATGCCATGGATGGCAAACCTTAGTATTTACATTCCTTTTGGTCGTCATAAATACACATTTAGTCGTTTTTACATCCATGTAGTCTGGATTCCGGCAATCCCTGCCGGAATGACGTCGATTTTTACTTGCGTAGATATCTATGACTCCAGGGCTAATCGATGGTTTCAGTCCAGCGACAACGATCATTGACAAGTTTGACGGTATTTTTGTTACCAATACCTTTGGCAATTAACGCAACGACCCGATCATCAGTATCATATCCAACATGGGCCTCGATAGGATTGGCGATTTTACCCAAACCAAATGCGTCAAAAATATTGGCTACATTGATATTAATATTGGTGACCTCCGTACATAACCTCGAATCCAAATACTTTTCCACAAAACCATGGGGGATTGCGTAACTTAACAAATCGTTTGGATCACTGAAGGCAATAATAGGCATTTTAGCTAACATCCGTAGCTTATATTTTTCGCCATTCGACTGACAATAAGCTGCTTTTTGATTGCTTACATCGGGTAATTTACGACCCAATTGCAACATGGGAAGTTGATTGGACATCATATAAACAGGAATTTCCTTGTTTTTTAAGGCTTTGGTAAAGTCCACATCCCGCTCTTTCAACAGCCAGGCAATACGCTGCATGCCGTCAATAGTAATACGACTTCCCAGACTATGTGAAATAAAAGCATATTGATCAACAAGCATGTTGACAGCCGCAGTATCATCATTGAAAGAACAGGCCTGATGCGCATCATCCGGCAATTCATCCCATTTACTTTTGGTCATCCAGCAGAAAGACTGACCAAAGGAAACCAGTATATCTTCCCGACTCTCTCCCAAATAAATAATGGGATCAGGACTGGTATCATTAGAAAACTTCTTCATTAAATTATTCACTTCGGCTCTTCGAAACGAATATTCGCCTGAATTATCATAGGCCAACACTTCTTTTTGCTTGGCGGTAATCTCAGACCAGGTTAACTCGTAAAACAGTAAATCCTTGTTTTGGTCTTTGTTTAACAGGCGCGTAATTCTTAAATTACCCAGTTTTTTGCTGATATCAAGCGGACTTGTCAGGGAAATATTTTTAACCTGGGTAGACATGGCCGGCAAATCCAATTCCTTAGCCAGTTTTTCTAAAAATTGAGTGGAATATCCCGGCAAATGGTCACCTACGCCATGCACCATCAGCACCTTCATTTTGCCTGGTTTATTTTCAATAAATGGAAAAAGGCCCGCAAACGGCTTGCCCCATATTTCGCAAACACGCGTATCGACCGACTGCTGTCTTTCCAGAAAGGCTTCTGCTACACCTTTGCCCAGACTCGCGCAACCGGTCAGTTGGGCTGTGAGACCCAATAACAGAAAAGTGTTTAAGATATTTTTCATGAGTACCCTTATAAACAAGGTTTTATCGCAGTCACCAGCGCATTGACTTCAAGTCTGTGCGCAAGTTTAATCCCGGAAAATCCGGCCGTTTTAAGCTCAGCTAACGCAACAGCTTCGCGCATGACATGATTTTCTGATTCATCGTTAAATAAATGCACTATCCAATGCTCCAGAACGTCCAGTTTATTAATCCGGGTCAGCACCTTGAAATAGCCGGAAACTTCGTTCTGGATCAGGCGAGTATGTTTAACAAGATCATCCAAGGCATAACGGTCGCCATTAATAAACAGACCGCCAGGTTTTAGAACTCTAAAAATCTCCCTGATGACCTGCTGACGATAGGTAGCGAGAAAATTGTGCAGCGTGTAGGCACTAGCCAATGTATCGACACTGTTGGACGCCATATTTTTTAGTGCCGTCAGAGCATCATCACCACAAAAAGACAAGTTGCCTTGTTTAACCCATTTAGCCAAATGCTGCGTGGCTTGCTCCTGCATGACCGGTTCATTATCGATACTTAAAATATTCAGTTTATCTGACGCTGTTAACAGCGCCAAAGTGGTAATACCCGTGCCTCCACCTAACTCGACAACATTACAATTAACTGTTGTTGAGCTGGCATACTCAGCTGCTGCCTCGCCAACAAGTCGGCTCATTTGGGTTGCTAACGGACAGATTAAATTAAGTAACTCATAATCTTTTCCAATAACGCCTGAAAACATTGCATGAAAAGGTAATTGATCGGTCATCATGATTTGGCTTGTAGTTTGCGGTCGTAGGCGGCCAATTGTTCGGCAGTGGCTTCGGTTTGAAACTTGTCTTTCCATTCACTATAGGGCATGCCATAAACAATTTCTCTGGCTTGTTCATAGCCCATGTCCACGCCCTGCTCCACCGCTTCAGCCATATACCATTTAGCCAGACAGTTTCTACAAAAGTCCGCCAATATCATTAAATCGATATTTTGAACATCGGTTTTTTTCTGTAAATGACTGATTAAGCGCCTGAATGCTGCCGCTTCCAATTCGGTTTGTGTCGTTTTATCCACAGATTGGCTCCAAAAATAATGTTTATTCTAGCAGAAAGCGCTATTCAAGCATGTACATTCAACACTAAAAATTTTACAATGAACCGTTGTTAAATTTGCGTATTCACTCGCTTTAGTTATGAGAATCCATAGTTCATCATTAATTTTTTCGCCTGCTAACCTTAATCAGAGAACTGACAGGAATACTAATGGGCAAAATAATGATCTAACCAACGCAAAAGAAACTAATAACAAAGTAATAAACCAACCTTCTTCACCTGAAGAAATCAAACAAAAACTTGAAAACACCGGCTTAGAGGTTGATTCTACAAATAAAAACATTATCAAACCCACTGACTCACGCACCTTAAGAGCACTTTCCGCCTACTCCAGAGAGTTTAATGCTCCGTTGCAAGATCAACGTTCCCAATTGATAACAGGTATAGACGTCTACGCCTGATCACCTCACTTCCCGTTAATATGAAACAGCTTTTTGAATTTTTCCCTATACTTTTATTTTTTATTGCGTTTAAAATTTACGATATTTATGTCGCAACAGCCGTTGTGATTGTGGCAACCATACTTCAAGTGGCTTTTGCCTGGTTCAAATACCGCAAGGTAGAAACCATGCAATGGATTACCCTCGGGTTGATTGTAGTTATGGGCGGTGCAACTCTTTATTTACAGGATGAACAATTGATCAAATGGAAGCTTTCCATCATTGAATGGCTATTTGGC
>CAIKYI010000437.1 GCA_903831545.1 uncultured Methylobacter sp.
AATAAATTATTTTATCGATATATATTAATGGTAATAACGCTTGCCTTATCGATTCACATCAATGACCATAGCGATCATTAAAATTTTTTCGTAAAGTTATGACCAAAAAAAAGGACACCGCAGCGGCCAAAGATAAACCCTTAAGATATTGCGCAAACAGTATTGTTACCGGCTGTGTTTTTTTTATTTCAAGCCTGACGGAGGTCTTGGCAGATCAGGCTTCTTTACCTGTTTCTGTCAATGCCGGCTCCGGCAATCCTTCTGTGATTAACGAACTGACCAGCACTGCCCTGCATCCGGGTATTGATGTCGGCCATGCACAAGCCAGTTTTAGTGCCGACGGTCATAAACTCACCATTAATCAAGCTACGGATAAAGCGGTACTCGACTGGCACAGCTTCAATATTGCCAGCGGTAACAGTGTGCAATTTGTGCAACCGGGCAGTTCTTCGGTTGCGCTTAACAATATCCATCAACTTGACGCCAGCCATATCTTTGGCAGCCTTACTGCAAATGGCCAGGTGTATCTGGTCAATGCCAATGGATTTGTGTTTGGCAAGGATGCTTCGGTTAATGCCAACACCCTGCTTGCGACCAACCTGAAAATCAGTGATACCGTTTTCCGGCAAGGGCTCAGCAAAGTAGTTGCCAGCAATGCCGGAGCAAACAATTTGGAACCGCTGGCGGCCTTGTCTGGGGATGGTTCGGTATATCGAAATACGGGTACTGGGCATCAGGAAAAAATCAGTATTCTGGTGGAAAAAGGTGCCAATATTACGGTCGTTAAGGGCGGTCGCGTCATATTGGCGGCACCTGAAGTTGAAAATGACGGCACCATCAACGCACCCGATGGACAGGTTATTTTGGCGGGTGCCACCGACAAGGTGTATCTGCAAGAAACCAGTTCCACCGAATTACGTGGCTTGCTGGTAGAAGTCAAAACTGGCGGCGATGTTAAAAATCTCGGTAAAATTCTGACCGAACGCGGCAATACCTCTATGCTGGGCTTTGCCGTTTCCCAGCAAGGCGTTGTTTCTGCCAGTACCTCGGTGGCCTTGAACGGCAGTGTCAGACTTTTGGCCCGAGAGGGCGCCAAACTTTCTAAATCCAGCACCACTCAGAATTATGACCTGGTGCCGGGCACTACAATTCGAGCCACTGATTCCGGCGATGGCCTGGGCACTCAAGCCAAGGTCAGCCTGGAGTCCGGCAGCACCACTACGGTAACACTGGACGATTCCGCCGGAACCGCAGTTGACGGACAATCGCAACCCCAGTCAGCTATCAATGTGGAAGCCGGTATTATTCAAATGAAAAACGACTCGAAAATCCTTGTGCCTGGAGGCAAAGTGGCTTTAACGGCCAGCGCATCGCCTTCTCAAGCCCTAGTTTCCACAAGCGCAGCCAATAAAAGTCGTATCGTATTGGAATCAGACAGCACTATTGATGTTTCGGGCATCAAAAATGTCGAGCAGGCAATGGCCCGCAATGAAATCGCTGTAGAACTACGCGATAATGAATTGCGCGATGCGCCGCTACAAAAAACCGGCATACTGCACGGTAAAACCATAACAGTTGATAGCCGCAAAGGCACCCCGTTAGCGGATATTTCCGGTGCCATCGCAGCTATCCAACATTCTGTTTATGAACGTAACACTGTGGCCGGGACAGTTAACCTGCAATCCGAGGGTGATGTTTTCATTCAGCAAGGCGCCAGGATAGATATCTCGGGCGGTTCATTGCACTATCTCAGCGGTTTTATCAATGCGACACAATTGGTTTCCAATGGCCATGTCTACGATATTTCACAAGCCGATCCTAACCGGACTTATCAGCAAATTCTGACCGGACACGCTTTCCAACCAGAGTATTATCAAGGCATGTCGGCGGGCAAAATCAACATAAAAACCCGTAATCTGGTGTTGGACGGCACTATTAACGCCAACAGCATCAATGGCCTGTATCAACGCAGTTCGGTTGCTTTAGCCCAAGGCGGCGAATTAAGCATTGATACGAGCTGGTCACATCAGTATCAACCGGACGTAATCTTTCAGACCCTTCAAACTTTTACGCCTGATGGTGTTGTTAGCGCAAATCAGGCTCTGTATTTAAGCAATGCTCTATTCGGTAATGGTTTAAGCGCACTTATTTTAACTGGCGGCGGCAAGTTTACCCTAAGCAAAAACACCAACTTGATCTTGCCAAGTTCAGGACAGTTAACAGTTCAAGCCGGTGAGATTGATCTGCAAGGCAGCATTACTGCACCTGCAGGCAAGCTACAGTTAAAAACCCGGGTCGGGCTTGATTCAACCCGACTTTTAAGCGGTCAGTTACATCTTACACAAGACAGCGTAATTAACAGTTCCGGAAGCTGGATAAACGATCCGAATGATCTTTTTACTTTTCAAAAGCTTAAGGTTTTACCGCTAGACGGCGGTAATATTACCCTGGATGCGCAAGGTGATTTGCTGCTGGATAAGGGCTCAAAACTCAGTGCAAACGGTGGTGCCTGGTTGAATGGCAAATATCAACCCATTGCCGGCAAAGGCGGCAATATCAGCTTAAGCAGCGCAGGCCTGATACCCAGTCATCTTGAACTTGGCGCTGAATTATCCGCCTATGCGCTTGAAATGGGCGGCGCCTTAAGCATTTCGGCTAACGACATTACCTTGTCGGATACTATTGCGAACCGCAACAATGATCCGACTAATCTTAATCTGTCGACCAGACTACTGGAGTCCGGTGGTTTTGCCAGCTACGCGTTAACCTCCAACGCCGGCAATCTTGAGATAGCCCCCGCTAGCCAAATTCGCCTGCAGCAAGCCAATTGGCAGTTAAACCCTGCAGCAACAATGGCCGCTAGCGGAACAAACTTAAGCGCCCTGGTTCGCCAAACCTTGTTGACGGATTATCTTCGCAAACCGGTTAACTTGTCTCTGACGCTGGCTCACAATGCTACGATTGCCGACGGCTACCAGGCCGACCGTAGCATCAGTATCGGCAAAAACGCAACAATAACAACCGACCCCAATGCGGAATTAACATTGAATTCAGATGCCAATATCACTATCGATGGCACTTTAAATGCACCCGCAGGGCAGATCAGTCTGACTTTGGCCCCGCCCCCCTCGGCTATAGACAAAGGCTACAATCCTGACCAGGCCATAAGACTGGGAACCGATGCCCATTTAAACGCGTTAGGCACTACGCTCTTCAAGCCTGATATTACAGGCATTGTCAGTGGCGACGTTAAAGCAGGCGGCACCGTCAGCCTGACTGCAAACCGTGGTTATCTGCTGATGGATGCCAACAGCAGTATCAATGTATCCGGTAGTAACGCCTGGCTGGACATTATCAACAGCCGGGGCTACAGCCGACAAAATATCACCTCCAATGCCGGCGTCATTAATCTTACCGCAGCCGAAGGCATGGTTTTACAAGGCCGGTTTATGGCCTATGCCGGAGCGGGAGCAGGAGGATCTGCCGGCGGCGGTAGTCTTAACCTGGAGCTAAATGCACAGTATCGGGCTGAGCCGGATGACATTGTGTTTACTTCGGCTGACAGAGTGATTCATGTTGCTGCCGATCCGTTTTCATTACTCAATTCCGCACAAATCACTAACGGCAGTATTGCTGAGGCGCTTAACGGCCAGGCTTATATTTCGGTTCAACAAATTACTCAGGGTGGTTTCGACAGACTAAAACTGGCCAGTTCAGTCATTGAGCCGACACAATATTCGGATACACCAACACAGCCTGAACGCGGCGAGATTCGTTTTGAGGGCGACCTCAGCCTGACACTCAGGCAAAGCATGGAACTGGATGCTCCGGTGCTCAGTCATTCGTGGAACGACAGTGCCATAACAGGATTAGTGGCCTTAAAAAGTAATATTTTTACTCTCGGCTCTAGCTGGAACAGCAGCGCACAAGGCAATTTAAGCGATCCGTCAGGGGCGGTCAATAATGGCAAAAATGCGGTGCTGAATATTGCAGCCAATAACATCGATTTGCGGGGCGGCAGTGAAATTAGCGGCTTTACCAAAACCCGACTTACCAGTAGCGGCGATATTCGTTTAATCGGGGTAAACCCAAACAGTGAAAAAGACCTGATTGGTAATTTGAATCTCACCGGAGAACTGGACTTGAGTGCCCGGCAAATCTATCCGACCTCACTAAGCCAATTCAGCCTGACCGTGGATGCAAAGTTGAGTCCCGATAGTCTGATTAACATTTTGCCAGCCAACTTAATTCCCTCAACACCTTTATCGGCAGCGGGAAAACTGGGCCTTACCGCACCGAATATCTTCAACGCTGGGAACTTGCTGGCTCCGTTCGGTATTATCAATCTCAATGCCGATAAGTCTTTAACACTGGCAGCCAGCAGCCTGACCTCGGTCAGCGTCGAGGACGGCACAGTGATTCCCTTCGGTCGCACCCAGGGCGAATTAGACTGGATTTATCCGTTGGGACTGTATAGTAATATTCAAAGCGGTACACCACAAAAGCCATTAGCCTCGCGGGTCCCCGTATTGATTTGCAAAACGGCGCCGTCGTAAATTTAAATGGCGGGGGTAACTTATCTGCGTTTGAATTTATTCCAGGCCCTGGCGGCAGCGTTGATTACCTCGATGCCAACACCATCGGTTATAAGCAAAATTATGCTGTTTTACCGTATTTGCAGTCAGGTTATGCCCCGTATGATCCACTGGAGTTTACGCCTTCCGGACTGACGCTGGGCGACAACATTTATTTGAGTGCCAATGCTGGCCTGGCTGCCGGTAACTACGTATTGCTACCGGCACACTATGCCCTGTTGCCCGGCGCGTTTCTGATTACGCCGCAAGCAGGGTTCTCTGATATGGCAGCCGGTACAACGGCTTTACGAATTGATGGCGCAAAAATAATCGCCGGTTTTCGCTACAGCGCTGGCAGCAATGTTGCCGACAACCACTGGTCAGGTTTTGCCGTTGAAGCAGGCAGCGTTGCCAGAACCAGGTCGGAATATCAGGAAACCACAGCCAGCCAGTTTTTTAAAAAAAATGCCGCTACCGGAGCAATTCCGGCCTTACCGGAGGATGCCGGCAATCTGAGTTTGCTAGCAGGCCAAAGTTTGAATTTGGCCGCCCAAATCAGCGCCAGAGCCGCGCTGGGCGGTTTGGGCGGCATGCTTGACATCAGCGCCGATTGGCTGGCCGTTATCAGGCAAAGTGGCGACTCCGTTGCCAGCGGCACAGTGGCATTAACGGCCGATGACTTAAACAAACTTGGGGTGGACAGCATTCTACTGGGCGGCCGGAGAACCCGAAGCAGCACCGGTACGCTACTGAATGTCAGTGCACAATCCGTAAAAATTGCCAGCGACGCCCATTTGCAGGCACCGGAAATTTTACTGGCCGCAACCGACAGTATTACCGTGGCAAGCGGCGCAACTATCAGCGCCGTTGGTAATCCGGGCAAAACGGATAACCTGCTTGATATTTCCAATGTAGGCAGTAACAGTAGCGATGGTACTTTATTAAGGGTATCCAGTGCCGGGCAAGCCAGCGTGATAAGGAAAAGTTCAGATCTTGTCAGGCAAACAGGCACTCTGGAAGTAGCCAGCGGCGCACAATTGACAAGCTCGGGTTCAATATTGCTCGACGCCAGCAAGGACAGTATCTTAAATGGCAAAATCAGTATGGACAAGGGCGCTTTGACACTTAGCTCCAGCCTGATCACACTGGGGAATGTAGCAAATGCAAATACCGGTCTGCATCTTTCCGAAGCAACACTAAATCAATTGCATGTCGATAGCCTCAGCCTGAACAGTTACAGCACGATTGACATTGCTGGCGCCATTAATCTGCAACTAAAGGATTTTACTATCGATGCCGCAGGTGTACATGGCTATGGTAGCGCCACTCAGACGGCTAAGCTTAACGCAAACAGTATCACGCTCCAAAACACCCATAATGCAATTGCCGAAATAAATGATTTGGGACAAGGGCTATTGCAACTACAAGCCAGTAACATGATTCTGGGTTCCGGAAACTATGAAATGACCGGTTTTAGCCTGATTAATCTGGATGCAAAAAATCAATTATTCAACAACGGTCATAGTATCCTGACCACGCATAGCGATATGCGCATTGCCACACCGCTTTGGACCGCAGCTTCCGGGGCCGATACCACGCTAAATATGGAATCTTACCAGTTATCTACGCTCGCAGTCGGCGCTGCAACACCGACATCCGGTCTGGGCGCAAGACTTAGCGTGTTGGCGAACGAAATTGACCATCAAGGTTATATCGAACTGGCTTCCGGAGTTGTTACCCTCAATGCCAGGCAACGTTTAACCCTGGACTCCGGCAGCAGCATCGATACTTCCGGCCAGGACATAAGCCTGGCCAGCAGTCACATAGCCACGCCCGGCGGCACCATTAACCTAGCTGTCGAGCATGGCGATCTGGCCATCCAGCAAGGCGCAACGCTGGACTTGTCAGGTTCCAGCCAAGGCGGCAACTTATCGCTAAGCGCGCCGCTGGGCGCAATTTCAATCGCGGGCACTATTAACGGCCACGCCTCTCAGGGTGAAGTTGGCGGCAGTTTCAGTATGGATGCGCTTAATCCCGTTTATGCCAGTTTTTCAGCGCTTAACCTAATGTTACAAAACGCAGGTTTCAGCGGTGATTTATCACTCCGCCAACGTCTGGGCGAGCTTGTTATCGCAGCAGAAGACAGCGTCAATGCTCGCAATATCACGCTGACAGCTGACACCGGACTACTCAGCGTATTGGGTACTCTGGATGTCAATGGTAGCCAGGCCGGCATGATACAGCTGGCTGCGAACCGGGGCGTGCTAGTACAGAATGGTGCAGGATTAAGTGCCGTATCAACCGACTCCGCCAAGCTGGGTGGAAAAATATTACTGAACTCGGCGCCAGTAAATGGATCAAGTTCTGGCGTTCAGATAGCCGATGGCGCAAACCTTAATGTTTCCGGTGCCGATACGGAACATGGCGGCACGATAGCAATCGTCGTTAACCGGGTGGGCGATAACGATGCTGCAGTGGCAATAGACAATAATGCAATTCATGGTGCCAGCAAGTTGACTGTGCAAGCTATGGCGCATTTTCTGGATATTCCCCTAAGCAACGCCAAAATCCAGCAATGGCGAAACGCCACGCAAAACTATATGGATGTGGCAACCCTGAATGACAATCTTCAAACACGTTTGGGCGGATTTAGTCTGCAACCAGGCCTAGACATACTAAGCACGGACAGTCTGACCCTGGATTTAGCGGAATCACTGACCGGAAATGCCTGGCAGCAGCAATCCAGTAAGGTATGGACAACCCAATTATATGATATCGCGGGATTAATCGGCAGTCTGCAACAAATTAACGGGGTCGGCGTGGTAAAAAACCTAACGGCGGCTGCCAGTAGTTTATTGACTTCAGACGGTAGCTACTATTTTGACAGTAATCCACAATCCGCCACCTTTCGGGAGCTCTTTGTAAGAATTTTTCCAAACTCAGGTGCCGCCAGCGTCAAATACAATCCCGGCAATATCACTGGTAACTTGATCGAACATAACGACTGGGATTTGGCATTGCCAACAACCCAGGGTCAGAACTGGCATTTCGGAGATAGCCAGAGCCCGGGACTACTTAGCTTTAGGGCAACCGGTGACATTACTATCAAACAAAATCTTACTGATGGCTTTGCCTTGTACGATGCCAGCCAGCTTGGCCAATTGTTGGGTGCAGGCGCAAACTGGATACCCACACTGGTACTGCAAACCGGATCATCATGGTCTTATGAAATCGTCGCCGGCGCAGACTTACAAAGTTCCGCTCCGCTGGCCAGATTGAGCCCAGCTGCAACAGGTACGCTCACCATTGGCAGTAATACCAGCGTACGCACCGGCACTGGGGACATTAACCTTGCCGCCGCTGCCGATATCCGTCTGACGGATTGGACCTCAACCATTTACACTGCGGGTCGCGCAACAGATAATCAACGGTATGGCAATTTCAGCAATAAACTGGTTGCTACCAGTTTTTTCGTTGACTACCCTTTCGATGGCGGCTCTATAACCCTGAATGCCGGCCGCAACATCATCGGCGCAAGCACGCCGCAATTGATGTCCGACTGGTTACAACGCACCGGCAATTGGGATCCGGGTAATGGTATAACAAGTGCAGACCGAGCAACGGCTTGGGGTATAACGTTTGATGGACTGGTCATACAAAATAGCGCCAATTCCCAAATCCAGAACCTTAAATTCGGGTTCCGCGAAAACATCGGCGCCCTGGGCGGCGGTAACGTCAATATTAATGCCGGTGCCGATATTCAGGATTTATCGGTCATGCTGCCCACCTCGGCAAAACCGGTTGGCAAGCTAAGCAATGGCCTGATTGTAGAAAACCTCTGGCAACAGCAAGGCGGCGGTGATCTTGAGTTAACCGCAGGCGGCAATATCGCCGGTGGCGTTTTCTATGTGGATAAGGGCCAGGCAACTTTAAGAGCCAACGGTGCTGTCACCGGCGGCACGCAGTATAGCTCAGGCCCGATATTTGCCATGGGCGATGCCCGGTTTAAAGTCGAAGCCGGAAGCGGCATTGAAATTGGCACGGTATTAAACCCTTTTACCCTGACTGAACCCAAATTTCCCGATAAAGTAGATTATTTTACAACTTACACCAAAGACAGCAGTATCAATCTGCAAACCTTGGCTGGAGACATCCGTTTCAACAACGATACCTCCCTGATACAGCAGCAATACAAAATTTTCGACCAAAGCACGCCTAACGGCCGGACTATTTTAAGCAGTGCAAGCTTCCCTTTACTTTCGCTTTATCCCGGCAATCTTGGCGCTTATGCGCTAACCGGCGGTTTACAAATTGAAAATTCCATGACACTGTTCCCGGCTGCCGGCAGTAGTCTGAATTTATTGGCCGCTGGCGACATCAGTATTGGCAATCAGAACAATGGGGTCACCCTAAACCAGCTGGACGTCAATCCGGCCAACCTGCTCTCGGCGATGGTGCCAACAACGCTGACCGGCGCCACCAAATATTTGTATACCACGCCGTTTGGAAGCGACTTATCCACAGTCCATGCTACGCAACCCATTCATTTAACCGATACCATTCAAAATAAAATTATTTCCGGTTATGGCAGCATTATTGGCATCGGTAACGCCTTGGTGTCTACCGCAAAGGCCACCGAAATTTGGACAAGCCAGGATATGGTCAATCTTGGTTTAATGATTCAGAACATCAACCTTGGCGACATAACCGGCATTAGCGCAGGAAGGAATATTATTTATCCACTGCAGCGCGACTCAATTACAGGTAGGGTGCTTGGTTCGGCGGGTGGCATTCAACTGGCCGGTCCTGGCATGTTGAATGTCTGGGCCGGTCGTAATATCGATCTGGGCAGTTCAGAAGGCATTACGACAGTAGGATCTTTGCTGAATTCCGCACTGCCCGGTCTGGGCGCTGATATTATGGTTTTAGCCGGCTATCAACCCGGTATAAATAGCAGTCCGTTAGATTATTTTCTGCACCATTATGTGCTAAACGGCACTTACCTAAACCGGCTCGCAACCCTGAACCAGCAAGTCACAACCAGTGGCCGCTTGCAAATAGCTTTGGGTGTTTTGTTTGATGAAATTCGCACTGCAGCCAAAGTTGCGGCAACTTCTCAAGGTCCGGCGCAACAACTTGCCTACCAGCGCGGTTACGATGCTATTGCGCGGTTATTTCCACAGAGCACAGGCGGCGATATCAAACTATTTTTCAGTCGCATACAAACCCTGGAAGCTGGCAACATTAATCTGCTGGCCCCCAGCGGTATGATTAATGCCGGTTTAGCTTCCGCGTTTACCAGTCAAAAAAGCCAGGCCGAATTAGGTATCGTTGTGCAACGTCAGGGTGACATCAATGTCCTTGTGCAAGGCAATTTACAAATAAATCAGTCCAGAGTATTTACCCTGGATTCAGGCGACATAACTGCATGGTCCTCAGAAGGCAATATTGATGCAGGACGCGGGGCCAAATCGGCGACCGCCACCCAACAACCGATAATCAGCATGGATGCTAACGGTAATTTAAAGGTGGAATTTCCAGCCACGGTTTCTGGTAGCGGTATACGCGCCCAATCCGGTTACAACAGCACGCATATTGGCAATGTCATTCTTGCCGCGCCACGCGGTATTGTTGATGCCGGAGAAGCCGGTATCGGTGGTCGCGATATTACTATCGCCGCCAAGGCAGTCATTGGCGCCAGCAATATTCAGGCACTTGGCAATACCTTTGGCGTGCCCCAAACTGCCGTAGCACTCTCTGCACCTGCAAATCTGAGCAATAGCGCTGTTGCGACGACTAAAACAGCAAGCAACCCGACGCTTGAAGACGAGGAGGAATCGGCTATCAAGCGCAAAAATAAAGCGGCTCAAGTGACAATATTTGATACCCAGGTTATTGGTTTCGGTGACTGGACTGTGGCTGATATTCAAGCCAACAGAAACCTGACTATGCCGCCTCAAATTGCCACTGTGGGAAATAAGTAAAACATTAGCAATAGTGCTTCAGGTTTTGTCTGCCGGTATAACAGCAGGTATTGCTGATTGACTGAGGCTATTTCAGCAGCTTTTATTTTAAGAAGCCCTCTATTGTCAAAGGGGAATCTTGCTACCAGTTGCTTATATTGTTTCATGCTCATTCCTAAGCTGAATATTTATTCAATCTTCCTGGCTTTGTATTTTTGGCTTATTAATTGCTTGTATATTATTAAATGTTTTTATTATTTAAGGATAAATACCATGCAATTTCACCTCAAAATTATGATGTTCGCTTTGACTGGTCTATTTTCATATGGAGCCACTGCCTCGTTAGCGGAGCTAACTTTAACGGTTTCGCCTAACAAAGAGCTAAGCCTTAATGAGAAAAATTTAACGATAAATCAATCCATTAAAAACACAAAGACACCTAATAACGATCCGGCTAAAGACTCTTACAGTCTCTTGCCCCAACAAATTGATACCGATATCCCCGTGATCACCAGCGAATCTGCCAGTAACATCTTTTTAGCTCAGCACGGGGTAAATACCAAACAGGAAGATTCGGTTAAATCATCATTAAATCAGAGTGTTGACGAAAAAAATCAAGAAGTTCCCTTGCCTGCCACCCTATGGTTTTTCCTGGCAGGACTATTGGGTTTCTTAAGAATCCACCGAAACCGGCCAACTACATAATATTTCCGTAAAACACTGCTCCGGCGTTTTTTTTAAACAAGTTATATCGCCTAATTTTTTATATTTTTAAGTTAAATAACATAGTTTGTAATTCAACCCCATGAATTCCAGTACTAGCGATCACCAACGCTATAAATTTTTTAAGGTAAAGCCTCACTTCATGCAGCGTACTTTTTTGGCTACTACATGAAATATTTTTAACAAAAATAATTAATGCGACTATTGTTACTTTTAAATTAAACAATTCTGCATTTTGCTTGATCAATATCAATATTGCCTTGAATTCCACCAGTATGATGCCGCATTGCAATAAAGTGGCAAAAAACCAACTTTATTATTTAATCCTTACTTACTTTTGGTATCTACATGCTACATAAGACACTGAAAAAAAATATTATTATCATTGCTGAAACCAACCCGTCCTCAGTTGAAAGATTAACAACTGAATTACAGGACAAGGGCTTTTATAAGTTTGAATTTGCTATTAATGGCAATGAAATTTTAAAAATTATCAGCAAATATCATCACAATCCAGATGAATTAGGCCTGATTATTGTTAGCAATGACTTACCCGATTGCCGGATTAATGCGTTACAAACGTCTTTTGCCAATGCTGACACGGGAATGTTTATTCCTCTGATCATCTTAAAAAAAGATGACCAGCCTGATTGGGAAGCGTTTGAATATAACAGCCAATCCTTTTTTCATATCTTAAATCAAAACTACAGTTCGCTTGAATTGTACATGGCAGTCAAGTTTTTCATTTGCTTGAAAAACGAGAAATACCTTAATTATCAACAACAAGAAAGAATATTAACCGAACTGACTGAACGTAAACTTATTGATGCGAGAATCCAGTACCTGGTTATCCATGATGAACTCACCGGTCTTCTCAACCGAAACAGTTTAGAGCAACATATACAGCTGACCTTAAGTCGAAATGTAAGTCGACATTTTTCTCTGGACAGCGCATTGTTATTTGTTGATCTTGATCGCTTCAGTTTGTTTAATGAACTGGAAGGCTTCGACGTCGGTGATCGTTTACTGCTGGAAGTAATCGGTTTGATAAAAAACACGCTAAATAACAACGGTATTTTCGCACGGATTGACTCTGATAAATTTGGTCTTTTCCTGGCAAACTGCACCGTTGCCAGGGCAGAAGCCATATCAGAAAAAATCTTAACGGCTTTGGATGGCTTCAGATTTGTAATTGGCACAATTGCCTACAACGTTACTGCTTCGATTGGATTCAGCACACTAAATTCGGCAAAATCAATACAGCATCCCAGAGAGTTTATTTCACAGGCTCATCAAGCTTGCTGTATGGCAAAAACTCAAGGTGGCAATAGCGTCTGCAAATATGACAGTGAGGATGCGATTATCAGGGAAAGACATCGTGATATTTATTGGGTTCCCATTATCAGAGAAGCCCTGATCAAAGAACGGTTCTTTTTGATGTTTCAGCCCATTGTCAAGCTTGATAATGGTGAAGTTTCCCATTATGAAGTGTTAATCCGCTTAAGAGGCGAATCCGGTTCGATCATAGGACCGGTTGAATTTATTCCTGCCGCCGAAAGAATGGGCTTAATTCATGGCATTGATTTATGGGTAGTCGAAACTGCCATTGATTTTCTTGCCTCGCTGCCATTTGAATCAAGCCATATCTGTCTGGCCATCAATCTATCCAGTCTTGCCTTTCAGGATCTTTCCTTATTACCGACAATTAAACGAAAACTTGAAGCGACAGGCGTCCGGGCCGAACGCCTTACTTTTGAAATTACCGAAACCGCAGCAGTCGATAATTACAAACAAACCCAGTCCATGATTAATCACATTCGCGCCTTGGGCTGTCATTTTGCACTGGATGATTTTGGAGCCGGTTTTTGTTCGTTTAGTTACCTGAAGCGATTTCCTGTTGATTATGTAAAAATCGATGGCCAGTTTATCGCAAACCTGGTCAACGATGAAACAGATCAGATGCTGGTTCGCTCAATGCATCAGATTGCCAATAAAATGGGTAAAAAAACCATAGCAGAATTTGTTGAATGCCCTAAAACCATTCAGTTGTTAAGAGAAATAGGCGTCAACTATGGCCAGGGTTATATTTTTGGCAAACCTGATGAGCAGCTCCTGGATCATAATGTTTTTCATATTGAAAAAGCATTACAAATAGCTCTTCAACACGATTGGCTTAACGCAAGCCCAACCCCGACTACATTGGCTTAACATTAAAATTGACCGATAACGCATTATATTTTTTGCATGTGTTTTTGATTGAATGCACCACTACGCTGTTATGAAAAAATCATTAGCGGTTTCATGGGTAAGCTTCCAATAGGGAACTATTTTTATATCTAATGGGCGTGCAAACCCAGTTTTCTCAATCAAACAATCATTTATAGTTGCAATTAAATGTTGTTTTATTATTGCCGATGTTAACAATGGCCATTTTTAATAAATGGCACTACTTATAAAATATAGCAACATTATCAACAAATAGATGTGCGGGATAATGCAACCCTTTTGTTAACATAAGATTTCACTAATTTAAGAGTCCAAACCATCGTTTTAACCCACCAACTTCAAGCTACATCAAAATACCAATCCAACAGTTCTTCTCCGCCCCAGTTTTCTGCATCGCCCGGAATGGTTTCGGCCGTTTCGTAGATTGTCATTTGTCCGGGTTTGGGTGAACTTACCAATAAGCTTTCAGCATAATCAAAAGAACAGCCCTGTTTGCCAGTTTGGTCTTTTATCCATTGCGCAGCCATTGTGATGGCCGCTGAGCGGGTTTCGCCAAAGCCGAAGACGGCATAATCGTGTTGTACATATAAAATTGTCATCGCTGCTCCAAAAGGGTTAAATTTGCTTCATGGTAATATCAAGGGTCAAAATTCGATAAGCGATTTGTCTTGGCGTCATATTCAAAAGCCGAGCGGCTTTAGCTTGTACCCAGCCACTTTGCTCCAAAGCAGCAATGACGCGTTCACGGTCATCCATGTTTTCATCGTTAAAATCAGTTGCCAGCGTTTTTTGCGGTTTCAAGCTGATAACCGTACCGATTTCCTCTTCCAGGCCGGTACTGACCATTACGTCGCGATCAATGATGCCGTTTTGACTCATGATTGCAGCCCGTTCCAGACGATTGGCAAGTTCTCGGACATTGCCGGGCCAGTTGTGCTTCATCAACATGCGGATAGCGCTTTCCTTGATCTCAAGGGGACGCCCGCCTTGTTGCAGCGAAATTCTGCCGAGCAAAAATTCGGATAATTGCGGAATATCCTCGGTTCTGTCGCGTAATGCCGGCATAAGTACAGGCATGACATTAAGGCGATAATACAAATCTTCGCGGAACAGTCCTTCCGTCACTTCTTCTTCGAGATTGCGGTTGGTTGCAGCGATGATGCGCACGTTAACTTTAATGGTTTGCGTACCACCTACCCGTTCAAACTCACCTTCCTGTAATACCCGTAACAGTTTGGCCTGGAACGAAGCGGAAATTTCACCAATTTCATCAAGAAACAAGGTGCCATTGTCGGCCAGTTCAAAACGGCCCTTACGTTGACTAATGGCACCGCTAAACGCACCTTTTTCGTGGCCGAATAATTCGGACTCCAACAAGGTGTCGGGTAACGCGGCACAATTCAGTTTTAAAAAAGGACCACCGGCACAACTTGAGTTAAAGTGTATTGCGTTGGCGACGACTTCTTTGCCGGTGCCTGATTCGCCGCGAATTAATACCGTGGTGTTCCACTTTGCGACCTGACGGATTAACTCAAACACTTTTAACATCGGTGGCGAATGGCCAATGATGTTTTCAAAGCTGTAGTTCTTGATCAGCGCCTGTCTTAGTTGATCTCGTTCTGTCAAAAGATTGCGTTGTTTGCGTTCAGTTACCCGTAACATATTGACGCTTTGCGCAATCAAATTGGCACTCATCTCCATAAACCGTGCCCGGTCACCCAAAAACTGGCGACTGTCAGGTTGAGCGGCCAGCACGCCGATTGCATCGCCTTCTTCAATGTAAATGGGTGAACCGATAAACGGTAACTCGGGATCGTACAAACCCAGACGCCCCAGAAAACGCGGTTCTTCAGACAGCTTTTCAATGACAATGGTACTGCCTTCATCAAGAACCGCCCCCATCAAACCTTCACCCGAATTGTATCTGACCGGCTCTTTAAAGTGATTCGGGGCATCGGTATGGACAACGCTGACAATAATGCCATCGGTTTCAATTTCGCGCAGCGTTATCACGCCTGAGTGCATGCCGGATCTTTTGTGTAATATTTCCAAAACCGCCTGTAATTTGGCATGCAAAACATGGGAACTGTTTAATACCTGACTGATAATATATAAGGTATCAAGTTCGGCTTCGATTAGCTCTATACGCTCGGTCATTAGTTTGCTTCCTTAAACACCTGCCTATTGAGCGGGAAACTGATGATAAATCTGCATCCCAATGTGAAATCCGGATCTATCTCAATAAACCCCTGATGTTGATTTACAATTTCTTTGGCAATAACCAGGCCCATTCCGGCTTGGGTGCTTCCCATGGGGCGGGTGGTATAAAAAGGCTCAAAAATTTTTGCGCGATTTTCAATCGGAATCCCCGGGCCGCTGTCTTCAAAAGTGACATAAATCAAGGTAGCATCGGTGTGGGTAGAAATTTTGAGGCGTTTTTCTTTTGAATTTGCTTCGCTGATGACATCAATAG
>CAIKYI010000438.1 GCA_903831545.1 uncultured Methylobacter sp.
AACTGGTTGATGACGATACATCTGAGCCCGCGAGCAAAAGAAATCCCTCATCAGTCATTTGACCAAACGCTTTCAAATCTTTTAATTCGAAACTTAATGGAATCCCAACAGGAAACGGTTAGTCGGATTATTCATATGCTTCAAGCGAGACAGTTGATAGAGGTTAAATCCAGACAATTGAAAATAACCAATAAAAAAGGGCTGGTTAGTTTCTATAACTAAACAGCCCAGACTTGCGAGGAATTTTATTAAACTTCCGTACTCGATATTTGAAAATACTTGCTTTAAATACTAAAGAGTTCGGTAAAACGAAAATAATAGCTTTGAGGAAAAGACTTTTTATTTTTTATACGCTGAATTTGCAGGGTCTTCCGCAATGGCTTTTGCTGAAGTTACGAACTTATCGTGTTCACTGCTTTTAACTGCAACTACGGTTGCAATCGCTGCCAAAACAACGCCGGCAATGTAAAGCCAAAAATTATCTTTTTCTTGTATTTCACTCATAGCTAATCTCCATATCTGTTTGGTTAAGGGCAGCTGTTGAACCGTTTCAATGCGTGGCTATTAAAACAAAATCTTTTTTAAAAAAATTGAGCCAGATCAACAAATGTTTTTTTAGCTGACGATATTCAGGAATTAATATGCCAAAACTTTGTAGATGCTTTGTTTGGTTTGATCGGTTAATAGAAAACGGATGTTACAGATTGGATAGATTTACACGGATTTTTAAAGCCTGGGTTGTCCTGCGCTTTATAATCTGTGTGCAAATATTCCAGGCGATTAATTCTGTGAGGGGGATTTATTGCGAGGCAGCTAAGCTAATGCTTCAGTACAAAAACCATTGGTGCTGAATGAATAATCTTGTTTTAAACAATGATCCAGCCATTTTTGTAGGAAATAATTTAATCGCCATTTGTAATTCATGATTTCACGACTTAATCCCGGATCTTTAAAAACTTTTGCAACCCCGTCGCGGGCATGATCGCTTAATACTTCAGCGAGATGGGCATCCAGGTAAACTCTTATTTTTACCGCAGGCGCCATAAAATCGTCATTGTTTTTATTAAAACAATGACTTAGCTCCAAGGTTAAGGTGTATGGCGTACGCTCTATGATTTCAAGATATAAGGTGGTGTGAAGCGGTGCGATGCCAAGGGCGGTCTCTTTAAATAGCATTAAATCGGGAATTAACCTGAAAAGTTTCTGATAGTTTGATTCGCAGACTTGTTCGAGACAGATTGATTTATTGACCGGATTTACAAAACTCATGATTAGGGTCAGTTTTCCCGGTAGCAGGCATGGGCACTGGCAGTTTCCCATAAAACCACCTGGGAAACGCTAAAGCCGGACTGTTTGAGATGCTGATAAATCATTTTACTCAGGACTTCAGCGGTTGGGTGTTCGTCAAGAGCAAGAAAACGTTCTTTGTTTGCGGTGAGTACCGGGATGATCGGGTCATCTTTGTGTAGCAGAAAGTTATGATCAAGATTTAGATCGATATAGGCCTCAACACAATCTCTGATTTCCGAAAAATCACAAACCATGCCTTGATCGTTAAGTTGTTGCTGCGCTATGGAAATTGAGGCCTTGACGCTATGTCCGTGGAGATTGCGACATTTCCCGGGGTGATTCATTAGCCGGTGTCCGTAACAAAAATAGACCTCTTTGGTAATCGTAAACATAATTAAATTAAGGCAATTGATTGATTTAAATAACAGGAGCTTTAGCCTCCTTTTATGCTCTTTATGGTTGCAGCAATCTCATAGTTGCCGTCATCCAGCTGGGTGCTTCTGATAACTTCTATAAAAGCGGTCATTGCCGGGGTAACGTTACTTTTTGGCGTAACATTTATTTCCATTGCTTTGCCTATGTCAAAAAAACGCTCGGCAATAAAAGATACCCCGGCACCACTAATTGACGAGCAACGACCAGAATGTAATGTATCTGAATCTGCAAGTTTGTAGGTGATGTCACAGTCTATTTCCATTCGAATGAAGTTACGTTTTTCGTCATATTCCAACATATTATTTCTCCGAAACAAGTTTACATTTGGCGCGCGTGCCAACCCTGTTTGTGGGTCTTGGCTGGCAAGTTTACTATAAAAATTATAATAATAGGGCATGATTTGCGGTTTGGGCAGATTAATCGGGTTTTTGCTTAACAAAATGAATTCGCTTCCAGCGCTGGAAATTAAACTTACAATGTAATAAGGTGCAACTATCAAATCGTAAACAAACCAGACTTCTGAGTATGATCTAATGAAAAAAGCTATCGTCTTGACCGGAATCACAACAACAGGTACCCCGCATCTTGGTAATTATGTCGGTGCCATAAGACCAGCTATTGCCGCCAGCAAAGATGCAAATGTTATCCCATTTTATTTTTTGGCCGATTATCATGCGCTAATTAAATGTCAGGAGCCGGAGAGGGTCAGGCAATCCAGTCTTGAGATTGCCGCAACCTGGCTGGCTTTAGGTTTGGACACGTCCAATGCGGTATTTTACAGGCAGTCCGATGTTCCTGAAATTCTGGAACTGTCCTGGCTGCTGACCTGTGTTGCATCAAAAGGATTGATGAACAGGGCGCATGCCTATAAGGCCGCCGTTGCTGAAAATGAGCAGGGTGGGGAGAATGATCCCGACAAAGGGATTACTATGGGGCTGTTCAGTTATCCTGTGTTAATGGCCGCCGATATTCTGATGTTTAATGCCAATAAAGTCCCGGTAGGCAAGGATCAGATCCAGCATATTGAAATGGCAAGGGACATTGCTGGGCGTTTTAATCACATTTATGGCGAACATTTCGCAATGCCTGAAGCAGTCGTTGAAGAACATGCATCAACTCTGGCGGGTCTGGACGGTCGCAAGATGAGCAAAAGTTATAACAATACCATTCCCTTATTCGAGCCCGAAAAGAAATTAAGAAAGCTGATTAACAAAATTAAAACCAATTCCCTAGAGCCTGGCGAACCTAAAGATCCGGAAGGTTGTACTTTATTTAGCGTTTACCAAGCCTTTGCAACGCCGGCTGAAGTGGACGAAATACGCCAACGCTATGCTGCCGGCATCGGCTGGGGTGAAATGAAGCAGGTGTTGTTTGAACATATCAATGATCACATCACACCGGCAAGGGAGCGGTATGATGCCTTGATGCAGGCTCCGGAACATATCGAAGAACAATTACAGGATGGCGCGCTAAAAGCCCGCGCAGTCAGTGTGCCGTTTATGCAGGAATTACGCAAAGCGGTTGGCATTTCCCGAATTTCTTTGTAGTAACCCAATACGTCTGTATAAAGGTGGCAGATTGGGTTATGAAATAACCCAATGCTGTTTTTCTATAGTACTTGTCCCAGCGCAAAAGCCCCTAAATAGGTGGTGATAAAATAAAACAGGGATACGATCAAGCTGGCGAAAATGTTAACGGATAGGACTTTCTTGAAAATACGGGCTATCAGAATATAGATCCACAATAAAAGCAGGCTCAAAATATAATAACTTAAGGCATCCTCACTGACTGTTAACCAAACCAATATTGGTATGACGAACAGCGCGACGATATTGGTACAAAATACAACCGCAGTAGATACTTGAATATAGGCGTACAAGGTTCGATTAAAGAACAAAGTGATGCCTATAAACAAAAGCGTTAATAACGCTGCCATGCTGACTTCTACAAACGCTTCAACCGGGTCGTCCGTCATATTGGCTTGCATGAAATACTCAGCCACAAAATAAAACAACAAATTCTGTTTAAAAAAATCGACTGATCTAGGCAGTTCGAGCGGGTTATTTTTTAACCCGCATAGCGGAAAATATTGTTTTAAAATGTCCATAGTTGCCCAGGAATTTCAAAAATCTATTTAAAGTCAGTCGATTCTGAATGCCCCGATAAAGATAAGCCGTCATAGGTGCTGAAGTTATCATTTAAAGACTGAACAAGTTCCTTTGTTTTACTGGATATATGAGACAGAGCCAGTTTTGTTTTTTTGTTCCAGCCTTTGGGTTCGGAAACAGGCAAAAGCATTCGGCTAACAGTCAGGTTTTTTTCAAAAATACCCGCCAAATTTTCCATTAAATGAAGTTCTTTTTGCCGTGCATTAAGCTGGCTGATTATTGGCCTGGCATGAATCTTACTAAACAGGATATGCAAAGGAAGCATAATGACTATCAGTGTAACAAGGATTACAGGTCCAATGATAGGGTCTATCAAAAGCTCAAGTATGCCGGTTTGTATCTCGGCAAAAATGGCAAGGGTAGAGATAAATCCTAGTATTATCAGGCTGGAAAAAACCGAACGTTCTTTCCACTGTTCGATGGCTTTTTTTACTTCAGGTATCACCACGTTGTTAAGTTCGCGTATGTTTTTTTCCAGTGAACTTAAAACCCGGTATGTGCGGTCATGTCCGACATTGGCAATGCGCTGGTCTATTACGGCAAAATCAAGCGAATTTTGGCGGACAGCACCGACTTCCTGGCTTGGTAAAACAATAAATTGGCCCGTATTCAAGCCTAGTCCGGCAAGTTTTCTTTGCCATGAAGATATGATTTCGTTATTGCCAGGTGAATTAAGAATGGCGGTCGGCCGGTCTATCAAATAAATAAACTTATTGGAATCCTGATGGAGAATGATGCTTTCTATCACTTCATCGACCAGTGCGGAAGTTGAGTCAAAAATATCGGTAAAAATCAAAACCAGATCCGAATTCTCAATGCTATGTTTTGCTAAAAGAGAGGTTATTGGATTGGCTGGCGCAGCGCTGATATTGGGTATGTCAATGAAAAGTCTGCTTTTTAGTCGGTCACTGTTAATCGTTTTTAATTCCAGATATGAATTAACTCTGTCACCCTCACCCTTTTGCAGTTGTTCGATTTTATTGCTGATTTGATAAAAAGGAAAACGATGATCCACATCCAGCGCTGAACCGGGCAAAGTCGATTGACTGGATTGGTTGTTATGAAGCAAGACAGAAAACTTGTGACTGGCTGTTTGAATGCCCGAAAACTGGTTGTCCGCGTCCAGATAATTATTAATAAACCTTGATTTGGCAGTTGAATTGCCGCCAATCAAACTGATAATTGGCCACCATGAGCTCTTGCTGGCAGTTGTCTCCTCCATTCCAATGAGTCCTAAATCATATTCAATTTGATCCATCTCCTGAAAGATTTTTGAGGCTTTCAGCAAAACTGGATTGTCTGCGGCGAAGTGTTTTTCAAGGTTAAGCAGATATTTACTTGCTGTCTTTTCAGTCATCAGTTTGACACCGTTTTTGTTATTTTGTCATGAAAAAAGGGTAAAGAAGTATACACCTAGAATGGGCTCGCAATACAATAAAACCAAGACGAAATGATGTGGCGTTTCCTGGTCATAAAATAAAGTAAAATTATACTTTTCGTACTCAATTGAGTTGGATTTATAGTATATTGGTACTTAAACAATGAGTATTGTAGGTCTGGCAGAAAAAAGTCAAATGATGAATAGAAAGGATTGTATTATTTTTAGAAGCTTGGTCATAGCTATCATGACTTTGTTGTTATCTGGTTGTTCGGTTCCGTTTTTGGGTGGATATGGTGCAAATAATCAGTCACTTGAAGATTTTAAATATCATGTTGAAGAAATATTCCGTTTGCAAAATAAAATGTCCAGTGAGGTGATGATGCTGGTCGAAACTGATGGGGAAAACAAAAATCAGGTTTTGATAAACGCCGAGCAGCATATGCAAAAGGTTTGTGCAGACCTAAATGAATATGCTTCCCGTGATATTGATGGCTTAAGTATTAGTTTTTTTTTACGTCAGCGGGTTGAGAAATCCGCTATAGATTGTGAACGAGCGGCGCTGGCAATCAAGCCGATGTTAGTCCATTAGGCATACGGAAAAAATCAAGTTTGCTGACTTTAAATTTGATTACCCGGTGCTTTATTAAGGCACGGTGTTAAAACTGTATTTTGAGCTGTCTTGCTATTATCCGATTCCGGGTAGTCCAGGGTAAAATGTAAGCCACGACTTTCCTTGCGCTGCTGGGCACAGCGAATGATTAATTCCGCGACGATGACCAGATTGCGCAGTTCCAGCAAATCACTGGTAACACGAAAGTTACTGTAATATTCGGCAATCTCATTTTTAAGCAATTCAACACGGCTCAATGCTCTGCTCAAACGCTTATCCGTTCTTACAATACCGACATAGTCCCACATAAAGCGGCGCAGTTCTTCCCAGTTGTGGGAAACTACGACTTCTTCATCGGAATCGCTAACTTTTGATTCATCCCAATCGGGAATAGGTGGAGTGGGCAAAATGTCGGCAAGTTTCTGCAAAATGTCTTCGCTGGCCCGTTCTGCGAACACCAGACATTCTAGTAGTGAATTGCTGGCCATACGGTTTGCCCCATGCAGACCTGTACTGGCAACTTCACCTACAGCGTAGAGATTAGTGATATCGGTTCGGGCATGGCTGTCGGTTAATACGCCGCCGCAGGTATAATGCGCCGCCGGAACGACAGGTATTGGCTGCTTGGTGATGTCGATGTCAAACTCGAGACACTGTTGATAAATGGTAGGAAAGTGTTCCAGTATAAACTGTTCCGATTTATGACTGATATCCAGATAAACGCAGTCTATACCGCGTTTTTTAATTTCATGATCGATGGCTCTCGCTACAATGTCTCGGGGCGCCAACTCCAGTCTGGTGTCAAAGTTCTGCATAAAAGAGGAGCCGTCCGGCAAAATCAATTTACCCCCTTCGCCCCTGACCGCTTCGCTGATCAGAAAAGATTGCGCTTGTGGATGGTAAAGACAGGTCGGATGAAATTGCATGAACTCCATATTACTGACGCGACAACCGGCACGCCAGGCCAGCGCTATTCCATCGCCGGTAGAGCTTTGCGGATTGGTGCTGTATAGATAAGCTTTGTTTGCCCCGCCGGTAGCCAGAACCACCACGCGAGCCGCTATAGTTTTAACCTTTTGTTTTCTTGAGTCTAAAACATACGCACCCAGTATCCGTTTGGTTGGCAATTGATCGCCCTCAGCAGTGCTGTAACCGGTAATTAACTCCACCACGTTATGGTGTTCCAATAACTCAATATTGGCATGTTCTTGGGCACGATCAATCAGAGATAGCGATACGGCTTTACCTGTGGCATCGGCAGTGTGGACTATTCTACGGTGAGAATGTCCGCCCTCCTGATTCAGATGCAATTGTACTTCCCCAAAGGCATTTTGTTCTTCGGTAAAAACCACGCCCTGTTGCCTCAGCCAGTCTATAGAGCTTTTACCATGCGTCACAGTTAGTCTGACAATATCGGCATCACACAGTCCTGCGCCGGCATCCAAAGTATCTTCAATGTGTGATTCAATCGAGTCATCAGCGCCAAAAACGGCGGATATTCCACCTTGTGCATAATAAGTGCTGGCCGCCGTCAAAGCGAATTTGGATAGCACGCCAATACGTAGTGAATGATCCGCCAGTTTAAGTGCCAAGCTCAGGCCTGCACCACCACTACCAACAATAAGGACATCAAAATTTTGGGAATAAGGCATCAGATAAAGACAGTCAGCAGAGTAATTAAGAAGAAGTTTATGAGTTGTGGCATAGTTGTTGTTGATTATGGATAATAAAGCTTTTTAAAGTGATAGCAATTTTTTTGTAATAATTTTGTAATTATTCGGTGACAAGAACAATTAAGACACAGATGACGGGATTTGACTGATAAATAATGATTGAACAGGTTTCTGATTATCAAGATAATCTAGGCTGGAGGCTGTCCGAGAATAGAGTCCGTAGCTAGGGAAAGCCATTTTGAGTCAGATTGATTGTTTATTTGGGCGAATAGTCATTCTGTCTGTTTAATGAAAATGAACGGGAAATCAGGCCAAAATGAGATTTTCTGCAGTAATTTTTCTGTTTTTGGGCAGCCTACCAGGTCTTGGTGTAATTTTGTGAAGCAAAAAACAAGCTTGGCTTTGGTTTGGATAAGATTCGTTTAAATCAGATATACAAATCCTTTGTGTTCTATTTTTTAAAAGCGCTATTTAGTTACATTTCGTTAATGGTATTAAACAGAGGTTTTTTATGCTCAAAAAAGTTAAGTTGATTTTCTTTCTGATCGTTTTGTTTGATCAAAACGTATTTGCGCAATTACCGGATTTTACCGAGATGGTAAAAACCAATGGCGTTGCCGTGGTTAACATCAGCACCACGCAAAAGGCTCAACCTCAAGCCGAAAACGCTCCCGAACAACAGCAGCTACCAGAGGGCATGCCGCCTGAAATGGAAGAGTTTTTCAAGCGCTTTTTAAATGAACAGGGTGGCGGTAATGTTCCACGGGATACTACGTCCTTGGGTTCGGGGTTTATTATTTCTTCAGATGGCTACGTGTTAACTAATCATCATGTCGTAAAAGATGCTGATGAAATTGTGGTCAAGTTTTCTGATCGCCGTGAGCTTTTGGCCAAAGTCATTGGCTCTGATGCACGTACCGATGTTGCACTCATAAAGGTCGAAGCAAACAATCTGCCCGCGGTAACAATTGGTGAGCCCAATAAATTACAAGTTGGCGAGTGGGTTCTGGCAATCGGTTCGCCGTTTGGTTTTGAGCAGTCAGTAACTGCAGGTATCGTCAGTGCCAAAGGTCGTAGTTTGCCGGGCGGGAATTATGTGCCATTTATACAAACCGACGTAGCTATCAATCCTGGTAATTCGGGGGGGCCGCTATTTAATATGGAAGGCAAAGTCGTTGGCATAAACTCCCAGATTTACAGTCGTACCGGTGGCTTTATGGGGCTTTCTTTTGCCATTCCCATGGATGTGGTGATGAATGTCGTTGGTCAGATAAAAGCCACCGGAAAAGCCGCGCACGGCTGGCTGGGCGTGCAGATACAGGATGTAACAAGGGAGCTTGCCGAAACCTTCGGCATGAAAAGGCCACAGGGAGCCTTGGTTTCCAAAGTGCTGCCCGGCAGTCCTGCAGAAAAAGCCGAGTTGCAGATTGGTGATATTATTACTGAGTTTAATGGTCAGCAGATTGAAACTTCGGGTGATCTACCGCCCATGGTTGGCATAACGCCAATTAATGACAAAGCGACCTTAAAAATTATCAGGCAAGGTGAGACAAAAACCCTTGAGTTTAAAGTCGGGTTGTTACCGGATGAGGTTGATAAATTGGCTGATGCCAAAGCTGCGCCCAAACTGCAACATAATCGATTGGGTGTTAATGTTGTTGATTTAACCAGCGCTCAAAGAGAAGCCTTGCAAATCCCTAAAAATGGCGTTTTGGTGCAGGATGTCGCCAAAGGCACAGCCAAAGAAGCAGGTATTCAGAGAGGCGACGTGATTTTACGTATCCAAAACAATCCTATCCATGATGCGGCTGATTTTGACATTGTCGTCAAAAAATTACCTGCGGGAAAATCAGTTGCTGTTTTGATTCAGCGACAAGGTAGTCCGGTTTTTTTGGCGCTTAAAGTGGATAAATAATAAGTTTTTCTTTTGGCTTGAATAGAAAAATTATCTTTAATTTTTAGAAACTACATTTGGCGACAGGATGCAGGCAGTATGCCGGTATCCTGTCTCTAATCTCGATTTTCTATTTTTTGGTAGCCATCTTGCAGTCTTAACAGCCATAAGTATCCATACAGCTCGTCATTCCTGCATGGATTGTCGAGATTCAGATGCCATGGATGGCAAGCCTTAGTATTTAAATTCCTTTTGTTCGTCATAAATACACATTTAGTCGTGTTTTTTTCATCCATGTAGTCTGGATTCGCTAAGCGATCTAACGGGTCCGGCCAACCCTCGCGTTGCTCTCCCTGCCGGAATGATGTCAATTTTACTTGTGTAGATAGTGCGGCCATATATGGTTTTATTTTGAGGATTTTCGATTCTATTGCGCTAATAAGTTTTTGTCCCTCTCCATAAAATAAACCATTGGATTTAGCGCTTATTTCGCGAGCTACAGCTTATAATGTGAGTTGCTTTGCATTTTTGAAAAATGTTGCATTATCCAGCTTGAATTTCAAAACTCATGTTAATGCGAGGTAGTTAACAGATCCATAAAAAACGGCTAGTAGAATCAGGCTTTAATTAAACTAAGTCAATTCAGTGAATATGATAATTTTATCTCTGCCGATTAGTGTTTGACTTATGGCAGAAGTGGCAAGTTAAGCATTCCCTAGCTATACTGACTTTCAGAATAAATTTTGACTAAAGACCATTAATCCAATGGCCAACTGCACAAACAAACCGCTAAAAGGAAACCGGAAAACCATGCACAATCTGCCGGAATACAATAAATGATT
>CAIKYI010000439.1 GCA_903831545.1 uncultured Methylobacter sp.
CAAAGAATTTAATCATCAATATAGCCTATCTATTAAAACCAGATAGATTTCTTGACGCTATATCAGGCAAAGCGCATAATTTTAATGTGATGAATAATAATGCTAATTGCATTTCATTTCAATCACCTCACTATGAAAAATCAAATTATATCTAATAAATATTTAATATTAATGACACCGATCATTTCATTTTTTTGCACAACTATCTTTTTTCAAAGATGAATGAAAAGATGACAAGAATTGCAAAGAAGGTAATTTTTGCATTTTTTCTTTAACACCACTTATATGTAAAAACCCACAACAAGCTGGTGAAAAATGCAAACGTGATGCAGTATTTATATAAAATAAATGTGATATTAATGAAGTAAAATACATAGGATGCTGTAATTAAAAAAACACATTAACACTAAATTTTTATTTACAATAATTACTAAAAATTTATTTAAAAAAGTTTAAAATATACAACAAAAAAAATTAGTCACAGCTACAAAAAATAAAATCACGGTCTACTAAAAAAATTAAACCCCTTTAATATCTGTTAATTTTTGACGAAATAATTACCTTAAATATATTTTTATTACTTGGGATTTTCTGGTTTCAAAGAAATAAAATCGATATTTACCAACCGCCATTTAACGTATAATTTTAAAAAAATAAAAAACATGCGTTTCCTTTGCCTTATCATTCTATTAATCATATCAATCATTGAGATTGGTCCGATTCCACTGACCCCGATTCTTTTAATTTGGGTCGTGTTATTTCGACCTGCGTGGTTTTATGACTTAATACTCAAGATTTATGGAAAAAACTGATTCCCTCAAATGCTGCCTACCCTTCGATTCGATCAAGTATCAGTCACTATTCACGAAAAAAAGATACTCACCAGCATTAGCTTTGCTCTCTATGCCGGGGGCAAAGCAGTATTATGCGGAAAGTCCGGCTCCGGTAAAAGCAGCGTCCTTAAAACCCTGCTGGGACTCCACCCCATAAGCTCAGGTGCCGTATACTTTCAGGAAACGCCGTTAACGCCTGGCTCCGTTCAACATATCAGGAGCTGCACTGCTTACATCGGACAAGAACCCATGCTGGGCGCAGCAAGCGTCCGGGAAGCGCTGCTATTACCTTTTCAGTTTAAGGCGCATCGTGACAAGAAACCGACAGAAAACCAATTAACAGAGATTCTGCAAAGACTACAATTGCCTGCAAGCCTCTTAAACCAGGACAGTAGCCGAATTTCCGGTGGCGAAAAGCAGCGAATTGCTCTGGCCCGGGGTTTATTATTGAATAAAAAACTCTATCTACTTGACGAAGTAACCAGCGCATTAGACTCGAAAAGCAAACAAGCGGTGTTCGATGTTTTCTCCGATCCGGCACTGACCGTGCTTTCGGTAACGCACGACCCGGAATGGCTGGAACGTTGTGGCACTATTTTTGAACTTGATGCGGGTCGATTGATTCAGGAAAAACGCAATGAACACACTGGATATTGAACTCCCACAAATGGGTCTGCTGTACGCCCTTTGTTTGCTACCGATTTTATTGCTGTGGCTGATAGGTCTGCGCTTAAGTAAAGATATCGTTATCAGTGTGCTACGCATGAGCATCCAGCTGGCCCTGGTTGGCATTTATCTGAAAATGCTTTTCGAGCTTAACCATCCGTATCTTAATGGCTTGTGGATACTGATGATGCTGCTGGTCGCCGACATCAGCATTTTAAAACGGGCAGGACTAAAAGTGCGTTACTTTGTCCTGGCCACCTTTTCCGCCATTGCGTCCAGCATCCTGTTTTCTACAGCCTTTCTGGTCATTCTTGTCATTCAGCCGACAGATTACTATGATGCTCATTACATTGTGCCTTTAGCTGGCATGATTCTAGGCAACTGCCTGCAAGGAAATGTTATCGCACTGGAACGCTTTTATTCGGCTCTGCGTAAAAATGAAAACGAATACGCGACTTTCTTAATGCTGGGCGCAACCCGCTGGGAAGCGGTACGACCTTACTTTAAAGACGCAATAAAAGCCGCAATCAATCCGACCATAGCCGGCATGGGCACCATGGGCTTGGTTTCTTTACCGGGCATGATGACCGGACAAATTCTTGGTGGCAGCGAGCCCTGGCTGGCGGTGAAATATCAGGTCGCCATCATGATCTGTATTTTTACCAGCACCACTGTCGCCTGCATTATCAATTTAAAACTGAGTCTGAACATCGCATTCAATGAATTTGACGTATTAAAAGATGAAGTGATTGACAGGCGCTTAAGTTAATTGATTCATGTTGCCTGGACATTCATCCACCCGCAGTTAACAACACTTTTCAACTTCAAGGAGATACTCCATGACGATTTTTCGTATCACTACCCTGATAGCCGCACTGACTTTACTATTTCCCGCCACCGGCAGTACAGAACCGGCCGGACTGGAACGTCTTGAACACATTGTCGTCATCTACCTTGAAAACCGTAGCTTCGACAGTCTGTTCGGCCTGTTTCCGGGTGCCAATGGTATAGCCGACATCAACAACACTTTGCCTCAAGTGGATCAGTACGGACGGATTTACAAGAGCTTACCGCAAGTGATGAACGGCAAAATTGTTGATGGCCGTTTTCCCTCAGACCTGCCCAATAAACCTTTTGATATAGCACGCCATGTAAAACCCGGCGAAAAACATCCCGATCTTACGCACCGGTTCTTTATCAACCAGATGCAAATTGATGGCGGGCGTAATGATCGCTTTGCCCAGTTATCCTCGGCGGGTGGCTTAACGCTGGGACATTACGATCTGACAGGAACAGCGCTTTGGAATTACGCCAAAGAATTTACGCTGGCCGATAACTTTTTTCAGGGAGCGTTTGGCGGTTCGTTTTTAAATCATCAATGGCTGATCTGTGCTTGCACACCAGCGTTTAAAGACGCGCCGCCAGAACTGCGCCAATGGAAAACAGATCCGGCCACCGGCAAGCCTGTCAATGATCCAGGTATCACCGAAGACGGTTACGCAGTGGGCACCATACAACCCCATTTCGCACCTTTTGACCCTAAACATTCGGAAAACAGACTACCGCCGCAATTCAATACCACGATAGGCGACCGACTGTCGGAAAAGAAAATTTCCTGGGCCTGGTATGCAGGAGGTTGGGACGATGCAGTGGCCGAACACAAAACCGATGATAATTTTCAGTACCATCACCAACCGTTTGTCTATTACGCCAACTACGCCCCAGACAGTGCCGCACGAGCGGAGCATTTAAAGGATAAAAGCAAACTTTTCAACGATCTCAACGGCAACTTTCCACAAGTAGCCTTTTTCAAACCTGCAGGTAACAAAAACCAACACCCTGGTTATTCGACTATTTCCGAAGCAGACAACGAAGTCAAAGAAGTGGTTGAAGCTATTCGCAACAGTGCGATTTGGTCGAATACTGCTATCATCATTACTTACGATGAATACGGCGGTTTTTGGGATCACGTAGCGCCACCCGAAATCGATCGCTGGGGACCGGGCACCCGCATTCCTGCTATTATCGTTTCTCCGTTTGCAAAAAAAGGTTTTATAGATCACACAGTTTATGACACAACCTCAGTCCTTAAACTGATCGAAAACCGCTTTGGCCTGGTGCCACTTACCAGTCGCGATGCTCAAGCCAATGGTTTACAGGGAGCCTTTGATTTCGATCAGTAATCGAAATGGCTTCCAGAAAAAATATGAAGCCAGCAATATGCAAAGACTTTTAATCATCCTGCGACCAGAAGAACCGCTAAGGAAATTATTGCTACAACCGGCAGTAGGTTTTTAGGATTAGGTAACATCAACCATGACCTTTACATAAAATGAAACACGGATGACACGAATTAAGCGGGTAATCACGGATAAAAAAAACTGGCTAGGCAGGTTTTTTTAAAATCCGTTTAAATCCATCCAACCGGCGTCATCCGTGTTCCATGGTTTGCTTATTTAAAAGCTTTTGGGTAATTCTGCAGGGGAGATTTATTGCCAGTTACCTACCATGTTTCATTTTACTAAAAGACTTTTTATTAGCGGTTTAGCGGAGTACAGGCATCCCGCCTACAACAAATCAATTAATTTCATGATCTCGATTATATCTGTCATGAAACACCGAAGCAGGCATAGGCCTGGCTATGGCATAACCCTGACCAAACTCGCAGCCCAATGCATGTAAGGCATGAAAATGTTCCATAGTCTCGATACCCTCGGCGACCGTATTCAGTTCAAAAGCTTTGGATATTGCGATCACGCCCTTAACGATAGCGTTATCGCCTTTGTCTACCAACATATCACGCACGAAGGTTTGATCAATCTTGAGCGTGTCAATCGGCAGGTGATGTAAATACGAGAGCGAAGAATAACCTGTACCAAAATCATCCAGTGAAAACAGCACACCCAGATGGCGACAAGCCTTTATGGTCGAAGCGACAACTGAAAAATCCTCAAGCGCAGCTGTTTCCAATATCTCAATATGTAAACGCTCAAAAGGCAAATCAGGATAAAGACAGATTGTCTTTTCCAGGTATTGCACAAAGCCGGTAGATTGTAGGTGACAAGCTGCAATATTAACCGAAACGTTTATGGAAAAATCTGCCTCGCACCATTCCATGAGCTTAGCCAGCGCAGTCTCAATAACCCATTCACCAACCTTTATTTCGAGTTCGGAGTTTCGAATATCATTGAGAAATGCATTCGGCAAAAGCAAGCCGCGTTCCGGATGATTCCAGCGAATGAGTGCTTCTGCACCAACCACCTTACGCGTACACAAATTAACCTTAGGCTGATAATAAAGTTCAAACTCGTCGTTATCCAAGCCCTCTTGAATCCGTAACATGGCCTCATGATAGGCCTGATGCTGCTGGTCATACATAGGATCGAAAAAGTGAAAGCGATTTTTTCCGGACTGTTTGGCAACATACATGGCTTGGTCAGCATGCCGCAACAACTCATCAGTATCCTTGTTATCACTGGGAAAAATGCTTACACCAATACTGGTTGTGAGACAAACCGTTTGTTCCTGAATATGAAATGGTTGCGCAATAGCTTCATTTATGCGATTCAGTGTGGCAATACACTCTTCCAGATGATTCAAATTAGGCAGTAGCACCACAAATTCATCACCACCCAGTCGAGCGACCGTATCGCCTTCACGAAGAGTATTACCAATTCGGCGGGCAATTTCAATAAGGACCTGATCGCCTGCCTGATGTCCAAAATTATCGTTAACAGGCTTGAAACCATCAATATCCAAATAACAGACCCCCAGCATTGTGCGCTCACGTTTAGCTTGAGCTATTCCCTGTTTCATCCGGTCGGCCAGCAAAACCCGATTGGGAATTGAGGTCAGCGCATCATAATGGGCAAGATGCTCCAGTTTTGATTCATGCTGTTTCAGCAGACTGATATCAGAAGAAATACCTACATAATGCGTTACTGTACCCAGGCTATCTGTAATGGCCGAAATACTGCGTAATTCCGGATATAACTCGCCAAATTTATTACGGTTCCAGAGCTCACCGCTCCAGTGTCCCGTGGTAATGATTGTCTGCCACATGGCCTCGTAAAACGCCTGATCATGATAACCGGACTTTAAAAATCGTGGGTTCTCTCCCAACACTTCTTCATGCGAATAGCCGGTCATGCGACTGAAAGCGGGATTGGTATCAAGGATATTGGACAGGGCATCAGTAACCATGATGCTTTCCATGGCGTTGTCAAAAACAATTGATGCGAGGTTTAACTTTTCCAGTGAAAACCTGATCAACAACTGGTACTTTACCCGCAACAAGGTAATGGCCGGACTAATAGGCTTGGTGATGTAATCTGCTGCCCCCATTTGCAGGGCATGTAATTCCGAGTCGCTATCGGACGCAGCGGTTACAAAAATCACCGGAATATCGCAGGTTGATTTATGATTTTTTAATTGCTTAAACACTTCATAGCCATTCATCTCAGGCATATTAATATCAAGCAGAATGAGGTCGGGGGATGGCGAACGCTGGGCAATTTCCAACGCTCTGAAACCATTTCCCGCTACCTTTACCTGGTAATCGGCACTCAGCAAAGAAACCAAAACTTCCTGATTAAAACGCACATCGTCAACAATCAGTATTATAGGGCGCCGATCTGCAGGCTTGGCTTCCTTAACTTTTGTTTTTGAGTTCATCCAGTATTGCTCTTGCTGATGAATAATCAGTATTAAGAATATATTTTTGCATTTCTTCGAATTCAGACAAAGTTTCTTCCGGTAATAGAAGCTTGAGTTGGCGAAGCAAATAGTCGCTGATAAAAGCATCGTTGGCAAGCAATTCATCCAATTGAATGATAGCTTGCAAAAGCGCTTCAATATCAACGGAAGCCGTAACCGGAATATCTGGCTCATCGGGTATACTTGCAAGCGTTACCAGCGTTCTGTTAAAAACATCTATCCATTTTACAAGGGTCAAACTGTCATTGCCCGCAGTTGCAAACTGCGCTTCCAATGCAATGGTGGCTTGATGCAACTCCTTGGCTCCCAAATTACCGGCTATACCCTTAAGCGTATGCAAACATTTTTTTGCATTAATAAAATCACCCTCAGTGATTTTAATGACTATCGATGAAGCATCACTGCCAAGCTGCTTTCTAAACTCGACCAATAAGGAGAGGTATTGTTTCTGGTTACCGGGAAACATTTCAATAATGTTTTTTAGATCAAAACCTGGCAACCTCTCTGCAAGCTCAGACCAATCCTTTTGATCCACCGATTCATCCTGCATTATTTCAAGTGCCTTTGCAATGGGTTTAACCCAGCGTAACAATGTATTAATCAGGTCTACAGGGTTGATTGGCTTGGCGACATGATCGTTCATACCTGCCTCAAGACAGTCCTGTCGATCATTCTCCATAGCCGATGCTGTCATCGCTATTATCGGTAAATGATTGTAATCATGAAGCTTGCGAATATGACGGGTCGCCTCAAAGCCATCCATGACCGGCATTTGCAAGTCCATAAGCACGGCATCGAAGTCTACTCTCTTAAGCCACTGGATCGCTTCACCGCCATCGCTGGCAATACTGACACTCATTCCCGCTTTTTCAAGAAATTCAACGGCCACCTGCTGATTCAACTGATTATCCTCCACCAATAGAATTCGTGCTTTGCGGAGTGGTCGTGCCAGTTCGTAAACATCAACCTTTCTCTCAGGAAGCTCATAATCTTTTCCCTGATGGTGATAAACATGAAGAATGGTGTTAAGCAAACTGGAAGGCACAACTGGCTTGGTTAAGATAGCATCCAGATGAACCGACAGCTCACGCACCTCACTGACCAGTTCATCCTTGCTGTAAGCGGTTACCATAATAATGACAGGCAATTGTTTAAGCTTATCTACGGCAGCCTGCTGCTCTAATTGATAAGTTAGATCCAAGCCGCTCATCCCCTTCATCTGCCAATCTACCAATAGCAAATCAAACGGCGAACCAGCTTGTTCAGCCCGATGAATTTTTTCCAGAGCCTGTTGGGCGGACAACACAGTTTCAACCTGAAATTGCCAGGACTGAAGAATACTTCCAAGAATGACGCAAGAGATTTCCTGATCGTCTACTACCAGCACTCGAGTATTTTTAAGGTGATGACTATCCTGACTCCAGTTATAAGCCTTACCTTTACCACAAGGTACAGCAAACGAAAAAGTACTACCAAAACCAAGTTGGCTGACCGCTGTAATACTTCCACCCAACAACTCAACCAGTTGTTTGCTAATGGTTAATCCCAGCCCTGTGCCACCATACTTTCTGGTCGTTGAGGAATCAGCCTGGCTGAAGGGTTCAAACAGGTTTTTTATAACTGTGTATCTAATACCAATGCCGGTATCTCGTACCGTTATGCATAACATCAAATCATTTTCGCCACGTTTTTCAGCTTCCATTCGAATGTAAACCTGACCCTTGGGCGTAAACTTTACCGCATTACTCAGCAAATTAGTCAGGACCTGCTGAGTACGCAAGGGGTCGCCAATCAGGGTCAGCGGAGTTTCAGGCGTGATATCCAAAAATATTTCGAGACCTTTTTCTTCAGCCGCAACCGTAAACAAGTCGCACACGCCTTGAAGCATAACGACAGGGTCAAATTCAATTCGTTCAATATTTACTTTCCCAGCCTCGATTTTAGACAGATCAAGAAAATCATTCAGAATTTTGAGCAAAGCCTCTGAAGATTTTTGAATATTATTCAGGTAGTCATGTTGTTTCGGGGTTAGCTGGGTTTCAGACACCAAACGGGTTAAGCCGATAATTGCATTCAGGGGAGTACGAATTTCATGCGACATATTGGCAAGAAACAAGGTTTTGCTTTGATTGGAGTCTTCCGCAGCCTGCTTCGCAGCCTGAAGATCGCGCTCAAGTTGTTTACTATTGGAAATATCCCTGGCAATTATAGAAGCGCCGATGATATGCCCCATATCGTCAATAATAGGCGACAGGGATACGGAAACATCAATCAGTGACCCATCCTTGTGTACCCGAATAGTTTCAAAATGCTTAATGCGCTCAGCACGGCTAATTTTTTCCAAGAAAAAATTTTCCTCACTAACTCGCTCAGAAGGAAAAATCTTAAGCATGGACTCGCCTATCATTTCCCTGGCAGTAAAACCAAACAACTTTTCGGCGCCGGCATTCCAACTAACAACAATAGCATCCAGCCCTTTGCTCATAATTGCATCGTCAGATGACTCTACAATCGACTCGTAATATTTACTTATATTTAACATCAATACTTTAGTTTAAATACCTTAATTAAAGGCACATTATTCAAGATTAAAAAGCCATCTATTTTAAAGCAAAATACCTGAACACTTTCCGTTTTTTTCACTTTTGTGTCCACATGGACTATGACAGGAAGTCAGAGCTGTCAATCAGACGCCTCATACTGCGGTTTTTGGCTATCCGCATTTAAATAGGTCGCCGATATCACCTGAATGGCGCATATTTGTTATTTGCATTCGCTAAATAGTTATAAAATAGACCTCAATAAAAACCTTCTCTCACGTTCATCATGAAACCAACATTAACTATTTGCGCTGCTCAACCGCCCCAAGATGGGAACAGCCCGAAAAATCTATATTTTTCAAGAGCAAAAATCATTGAAGTTGCTGCTGAACAGGCTAATTTGGCGATTTTTCCTGGACTTTATCTGGTGTCTTATTTTTGCCAGAATGAAGTCTCGACCACTCGCTAAACGTTGTTTTTTCAATCTTAAATAATCAAATTAAAAACTTTACCATTAAGGCATTATGGATACGTCAGACAGTTTAGATATTTTTAACCAGATACATATTGATGTTGCACGTAATGCAACAGATGATTTTAATCTGTTTCACGATCGAAACAGATGGCGACGGATTAATCACAATCCCTTCCAAGGCCCGATTGCGTTGGGCTTTCAATTAGAATCGTTAATTGAACACAAAGTTTTTCTTTACCGCAGATTACATAATGAAAGTGCACTGATTAGAGAAAACAATCTTCATTTCAGTAACTATCAGTTTTCTTTTGTTAACGCCGTCAAACCCGGACAAGTGGTATCGGTCGATATCAAACCTTCTCAATTCAGTGAAGATCCTGAAGCAATACTCAGTAACAGAATTGCTGTTAAATCAGGTGGCACTTTAGCGTTGCTGGGCTACAAAAAAGAATCCAAATTTGCCTTGTTTCTTCCTAACCCTGATATCCCTCAGTTTGGACCCCTTAATCAGCACCCGGATCGATCTTTTATATCCGGCAGCAATTTTTTTCTTAAAAGGAAATATATCAGCATCAGCAATGCAAAGAATTTTTTGTGCGGTTCTCTAGTAGATCAAGATACCTTTTTTGATCCGTTTAAAAACAAAGCTGTTTTCCCTGAAATATTCCCTTGCAGCCTTATATCAAGTGCCTTGCTGGAAAAAGCCGTTATCGAAAAGCATGATTTTGAACGAAATCCACTGGTGTATATGTCACACAAAATCAGCATTAATCGTACTTATCTGGCCCAGCTAAAATCACACGATTCGCTACATATACTAATCAAACAAATTCCTCCTGAAGTAAAGAAAGAAGGCTTGGGCAGCACTATTGTTTCACCCTATCACTATGAATGTTATGGTCTTATGGAAGATAAAACCATTTTATACCGGGCTCTCATCTCCCTGGCTCCGCTCGAACAAATACTAAACTCGCTTAAACAATAGATCATGCCCGAATTAAAATATTTAATCGGCTATTCTGAAAACATAACAGACCAGATACGCCAACTGATCGCCAACGATAAGCTAAGCGAGACGCTTCTTAAAAAATATCCGGCTGCCCATACCGTCAGAACTGATAAAGCGCTTTATGCTTACACGCTGGAGTTAAAAAATGCCTTGCTGAAACAATCCCAGCCACTAAGCAAAGTCATTTATGACGATAAAATCAAAGATCTGCATCATGCCTTAGGCTTGCATACCTTTATTTCCAGAGTACAAGGCGGCAAGCACAAGGCCAAGAATGAAATCCGCGTGGCCTCACTGTTTAAAAACGTACCACTGCCTTTTTTAAGAATGATAGTTGTCCATGAACTGGCGCATTTAAAAGAAAAGGAACATAACAAATCGTTTTACAAACTCTGTGAATACATGGAACCAAACTACCACCAATTCGAGCTGGATATGCGACTGTATCTGACCCATCTGGATTTATTCGGTAAGCTGTATTAAGTCATGCAGATAAATTGGTCTGCCATTGCTCAACATATTGAAACTGCAACGGGGCAATCTTTCAACTCACCCATTGCCGAGTCAGTATCGGGGGGGGACATTAATTCCGCTTACCGGTTGGTCAGCGAAAACAGGCGTTTCTTTGTCAAACTGAGCAGCCCCGATCGACTCGCCATGTTTGAAGCCGAAGCCGTTGGTTTACATGCACTGGCACAAACAGCAACGCTACGTGTACCAAAACTTGTTGTTTGCCAAAAAACGTCTGACCATGCATTTTTAGTGCTTGAACATATTCCCTTATACAATCCAACACCCGCAGCTGACAAGTTACTGGGACAAAAGCTCGCAGAAATGCATCGGCAAAAACAAGCCTATTTCGGCTGGCACCGTAACAACACTATTGGCAGCACTCTTCAAATTAACAGCCCATCCCACGACTGGCTGAGCTTTTGGCAACAGCAACGTTTATCGCCCCAATTAGCCTTGGCGGCAGAGCATGGCCATAACGGTCAATTACAAGTACTGGGCAACAAACTTTGCACAGGTTTAAAAAAATTATTTATCGGCTACCAGCCACAACCGGCTTTAGTTCATGGAGATTTATGGCGCGGTAATGTTGGGGCTGACCAACAGGGCAATCCGGTCATATTTGACCCGGCTTGTTATTTTGGCGACCGGGAAACCGATCTGGCGATGAGCGAATTGTTTGGCGGTTTCAGTCCGGCATTTTATCAGGCTTATCAAGCCACTTATCCGCTAGCCCCGGGCTATGCCTCAAGAAAAACGCTATACAACCTCTACCACATACTGAATCACCTGAATATGTTCGGCCAGAGTTATCTGCATCAGGCAGAATCGATGCTCAGGACTTTGTTGGCTGATTTGGAATACATCAATGAGAAACCTTGAATGGCCGACATAAAACCTGCCGCTGTTTTAAATCCAGCCATTGAAAATTACCTTAACGATTTAGTGCATCAAATCGATAACCCGGTTTTGTGCGCAATGGAAGCACTGGCCCAACAAAATAACTTCCCTATTGTGGGGCGTTTAGTGGGCGTATTTCTTGAAACGCAAGCCAAAATGATTAATGCCAAAACGGTGTTCGAATTTGGCAGTGGCTACGGTTATTCAGCCTATTGGTTTGCTAAAGCCGTAGGTCCGGAAGGCAAGGTAATTTGCACTGATGCCGATTTTCTTAACCAACAGAAAGCAGAACACTACCTCACGACTGCCGGCTTATGGGATAGGGTAGATTTTCAGGCTGACATGGCTCAGGATGCTTTTGCCAAAACCGAGGGACTGTTCGACATTTGCTACAACGATGTCGACAAAGGCGATTACCCTTCTGTGTGGCGAATGGCTAAAGACCGAATTCGCCCGGGTGGGCTATATATTGCCGATAATGTGCTGTGGCGAGGGCGGGTAGCCCGAAAAAAACCTGCCGATATTTTTCCGGGCTGGACTGAGGCCATTATTGAACACAATCAGCTCATTTTTAATGATCCAGATTTC
>CAIKYI010000440.1 GCA_903831545.1 uncultured Methylobacter sp.
CAGATAATGGACGGAGCTTTTTTAAAGTAACCAGCCAGCAGACTGGCAGCCATGATCATCAGACCGATGTCTAACGCAACAGGCGTAGCAAGCAATTGCAAAAATGGGTTTTGGTTTTGTACAAGAATCGCCAGTAGCAAGCTGCAAATTACAAATCCGATCATGATTAACTGTCCTGTAAGTTTTCTCAGACTATACCATTCAGACTAGCGCCTTGTTAATGTATTCGATGATTCTTAGGCATCTTTAGCCTTCTAAAACAACTGCCAGCCAATAACATCCTATTTTGCACTGGGTTTACCAAAGGGTGTTAAGCTCTAATGCTTGACTATCCCAACTGTAAACCAAATGAATAACACCCAGTTAAAATGTCTTTCTGTATTTGCCATCTTTGCCATCATCGGTTTCGGTCCGGTTTCTCCGGGCTGTTTGATAGGTATGTATGTTGTCATCATTCGTCCAAACTGGTTTTTACAACTGGTCTACGATCTTTACAGCAATCCCATGCATCAAGGTTTGATCGTGCCCCAAAATATCCGTATTAAGGTATTCCTGTGCTTGTTGATATTATTCATCATTGATATAGCACCGGTACCTGTCACCCCTGTTATTGCTTTTGTGATTATTCTGAGCAGACCTCAATGGTTCTTGCACGTCGTCAAAAGTGTTTACAGCCATCCCAGGTAAAATCTGTTATTATTGAATTAAGCGCCCGTAGCTCAGCTGGATAGAGTAATCGGCTTCGAACCGATTGGTCGGGAGTTCGAATCTCTCCGGGCGCACCATTTTTTTTAATAGTTTTTTCGTATCATAGCTGTTTGTTAATCATAGGCCTACATGACTTAATCAATACTTTTTACTAAGTCTGCAACCTTGTTATCTAGTATCGGCTCACTTCCAAATGTAACGATTTTTATTGGCGGACTGTTATTTCTCTCTTGAACCATTAGCTTTCCAAGACACCTTGTCGCTTTATCCTTATCCTTGAATCCTTGCTTAAGCAATATCCCAAGTCCTGACGCCAGTAAATCAGAAACTTGAATCAACAAATTGTATGTTTTTTCGTATTATCTTTTGAATGTCAAAATATTGTTCATTCTCAATATCAGGGAACTCTCGTAGTACTCAGGTATTTTGCCGTTACTATATATAAATTCGCTCATAGGCCGATAATCACATCAATTCAATGATGCGCCCGACTGTTACGAAACAGCCCATCGAACGCCCTGTTAAAAACCAGAAATCGTACTACTCAGAGAAAAAACGCCACACGATCAAAGCCCAACTTGTAATCTGCGTGTTGACACGAGCTATACTCTCCATGGTAATGGGTAAGGGCTGGCAGCATGACTTTTCAGCCTTTAAAGACAGTCGACTATTGTTGCATCCTGCTGTTGGCGGAATCGGGATACCAAGGAACGCACAAACATAATAAGAACTTGATCCTGCCAGTCAAAAAGAAAAAGGGGCTGTTTCTTTCGGCAGAAGACCAAGCCCATAATAAGGCACTATTAAAACAACGCGTTTTCATTAAGCATATCAACCGCCGATGCAAAATTCTCAGAATTGTTAAAGTTATTTATCGGGGGCAAGCACAAGAATTACTCGCTGACCTGGAATTTAATTGGCAGCTCTTGTTAACTTGCACTATGCCTTTATTTAGAAATGCGTCTATTAGTGTTTCACTATAAAATTAGCCATGGTCAGTAATTACGCCATTACAACACAATCCGTCGCTGATGGAATGCCTCTGCCAGTGGTTCATGAGTAATAGTCATTATCGCAGCATCAGGCAGTTTCTGGGCTATCAAACGCAGCATTTTCATTTCACATGAGGAGTCCAGTGAGTCCATCGCCTCTTGCAGCAAGATCCATTTCGGTTGCTGCAGCAGCAATCGAACTACGCCAAGGCGCTGTTGTTGTTCACGGGACAAGGCACTGGCCCAATTATCGACACGGTCAAGCTGCTCATGCAATTCGTCTAATCCAACCAGATCCAGCGCCTCTGTTAGCTCGATCTCGGTATAGTCTATTTGGGTCGACGGATAACAAATTGCTGAACGCAAAGTACCGGTCGGCAGATAAGGTCGAGGCGGCATAAAAAACACCTGATCATCCGGCAATTCAATCGAGCCTTCCCCCCAAGGCCAAAGACCCACGACTGCCTTGAAGAGCTTGGAACCGGTAAACGCATTACCGGTAATCAATACCCGCTCACCCGGCCTGATTTCGGCATTAATACTTTGTACACAAACGATGCCGTCAAGCCTGATAATACACAGATCGCAAAAGCGCAGCACATTCTGTTCGGCTTTTTTCAGCTGGATTCGGTGCGGATCGGCGCGGACAATTTCCTGCTCCAATTTGTCCAGGCCGTTAACCAGACCCAAAACCCGTTCGACCGAAGCTCGCCATTCGGCGACTCTGGCCATATTATCAACCGGCCAGGACAATGCCCCAGCCGTTTGCTGAAAGGCCTGCGCCGATTGCATCAAGGCACCTAGCGAGATACTACCCAGAATATAGCGGGGTGCAGACACCAGAATAGGAAATGCCATCGACAGCACCGAATAGCCGGAAGTCAACATGAACAAATGCGACCAGGTCTGGGTTTGCCGCTGCCAAGCGTGAACAATATCTCTGAACAGCCCGATAAAACGAGCCTGTTCATTGGCTTCACCATGAACTAGCGCAATAGCCAGGGAGTTTTCCCGCGCGGTGACCAGGCCAAACCTGAAATTCGCCTCTACAGTTTGCCTCGCATCAGTCGCCAAGGTAAAGGGCTTGCCCAGCCACCAACCCAACGAAGACGCGCAAGCCGCATAGATGATAGCCAACCAGACCAAATGCCCGTAAATAGGAATTTCAACAAACCACAGATCCAAAATAACCGTACCGGAAAGTGTCCAGAGAATTTTGGTAAAACTGATAATCAACAACGAGCAGTAGAGTAAGGAGTGGCAAAGCTCAATAGCGGATTCCGTCGCGATACGGATATCTTCGGCGATGCGGCCGTCAGGATTATCGTGCGCACCCTCA
>CAIKYI010000441.1 GCA_903831545.1 uncultured Methylobacter sp.
GACCTCCTAAGAGGTCTTTTTTTATTAATGCTTTTGAGTTACATCATACCGCCCATGCCACCCATACCGCCCACCCGTATATGCGGCCCGAAAGCAACCCTAAGTTCAACCACGCAAAATACGCTGCATCAGCAAGCTTTCCATATCGCGTCGCCCGTCGAGTATGGCATGGACTACGATTTTATCGGCAGCTTCCAAATCATCAATGATCTTACTCGCAACGCGATCACTCACCTCGTATAGATAATAATCGTTAATATCCAGCAAATCCGCCAGCGCCGACTCCGAAAGAACAACCTCCAGCATCATGCTAAGGAATGGTCTTGCCTAAACTGACCGCCTGTTGGCTTTGGGCAAGCATTTTCAGAAGTGCCAAGGTTTCCTGCATGCGTTCATACTCAGCAACCGATTGAACAACCATGGTAGCCTCACCATTTTAAGTAATGACCATGGCTTGGCCGGAAGCTTTTAATTCCAACGCGACCCGCGCCGCATTGGCCTTGAGATAGCTAATCGGTTTAATGTTTTTTGATAAATTCATAGTGTTCTCGCGTAGCTTGCAAAGACCTAAATATAAACTAAATTCAGTTGTGTCATATCCCGGCTAAAGAAAGTAGGCCGCAGCCGAAGGCTTTGGCGGGGCCTATGCCTTTTGTTATTTGGATATTAAAAGCCTCAACATCTGTAATCATCAGAACTCCATCAAACATCACCGGTTGGATTTTTCCACTCCGCCCTTCCTTAGTTTTACGGAAATACAAGGCCGGTTCCGGCTGCATGATTAGCGTTTCCAGTTGTGCAAAGGTTTGAAGCTTGCGTTCTAACCAAGCCTGTTGCTGCTCTTCGTGCAACAACGGAACACGCACGGTTTTAGTGAAGATTTTACCTTTTTTCTCGACGGTGCCTTTGCTACTGTCTTTAATCGTTTTAATAGGATTGGCACGCAGTCTGAAGCGCAGCCGCTGACCATTTTGAACATTCAAATCATATTCGCGCTGGGCAAGCAATCCCGGACTTTGTTCATTGCTTTGCGGCTGAGTAGTCGATTGCATCAATACCTCTGCGCCAATACCTTTTTGCAGTTGCTCAACACGAAACAGAAAATCCCGATCCGCTTGTTCGCAATCTGGAAATAAACGCCATAAAGCTTGATGCAGCTGATAGGAATTCTGGGCTTGCGGCCAAGGAATATGAATTTTACTCAGGTACATGCTGCTCTCCTGTACTTGTCGTCATAAATACCATTCGGCTGGCAAATTGCCGGGGTTGATGAATAATGGGTACATCGCGTTTTTTCAAAGAAATTGCTCCTGCACTATGTTCTTCACTATAAATGGCGCCTTGATTATTACCAATTTGCGCCAAAGCTGCCAACGCTGATTCAGCGAAAAGCTGAGATTCAAACAAAGGCCTAGCCAACGGACAACTACGCCGCCCCAATACCGGGGTATAAATCGGTTGTTTCACCGCCTGAGCAATGTCAGCCAGTGTAACGATGGCTTCGGCATTGTTCCACACGGCAACGGTATAGCAGGCATCCTGCCAATATTCGCGCCAAGTCTGGATGGTATCGTGGCTTTTCAGGCCGCGATAATCTTCTCTGGCATTTTTGACGGTGTGATAATCGGTCATTTTTTGGCCTTGTGTATCGACCCGCACCGCAAACGAGATACTACCTGCCAATGCTTGCTGCTGTTTTTGGTCAGCACGTTCAGCGCCTAAGCAGGCACCCAATAAACCGAGTAAAGCACTCCGACCAGGAAAGAGTTCGGAAGGCCTTAAACCCTCAAAACTCTCCCGTCCCCAAGCTTGCATCGGGCCTTGCAGCTTTAAGATTAAATGTTCTCGCATGGCTTCTCTTCCAGTTAGGCTTGGCCGTTGTTTCTTAGCCAGCTTTCCAGTTCAGGCAGCGTTGGCTTAGTCAAAATTCCAGTCGGCAATACCACGCTATCCAATGCAAATTCGGAACAACGCTCAATCAAACCATAGCCACGATGGACTTTATCCCAATAGCTGTTCAGTTCCTTGATTGACGGTTCCCTAAATCCGCCTTTGTTGTCGACCTGAATCGGTTTTTCAAACGCATTAGCCAAAGAAACCGGTTGATGGGAAAAACCGACCAATGCCACATCGGCCAGATTATGTGCAGCGAAACTTTGCTGCTTGGCGCTGGGAACTTCGGTTGCCAGCATGTGTAAAACGTGAGCGGCAATATTCAAGGCTTTAGTTCTGCTTTCAGCAGTTTCATCAGATTTCATGTCGGATAATAAACCGATATTGACCTGTAACTGTTTAAGATTGAGGCTGGCATAACGATAAAAAACGCCGGATGAAAACTCTTGAGTACCCAGATGCGCAGAACCCAGTGCCTGCAAATCATCAACTGCGGTAAACCAGTCGATGTCCGCATCAACAGCATGAGTGGTAATGGCGTGGGCGACAGCTAAAGCACCATCAATTTTACCGACTTCGCTCATTAAACCGGATGTTGCCATGCGACCCGATAAAGCAATATCCAAACCATTTGCCATTGCTTGCCGAAATGCCAGGCCGTCTTTTTCGATCAACTTTTGTAATTTTTTCGCATCAACACCACCTTCTTCCAGTTTCTTGATTTGATCGCAAAAATAAGCAATTTCTTCTAATACCCAAGAGGCAACGGCATCGTCTTTAGCATTATCTGCACTGGTGTCTTTACCAGAAATATAGTCAATGGCTTGTATGATGAGATGTTCATCGTAACGATCTGATAATGCGGCAACGGCTTGATGCTGAAAATCGGCCAAATGGTTGGTGCGCACACTGGGTTCGCCCAAATGCTGGCGGTAATAATCGCTGGTTCGCATAGTTCTTTTTAAGCTCTGACTGGAAACCCGAACCCGCCGCTTGCCGCCAAAAATAGCTGACTTCTGCATGTTCATGTCGTCACGATTCAAACATGATGGGCTATGAGAAATCAGGATGTGAAAGTTGATAAAGTTTTCGTTCATGGTTTGGATTCCTTTTGTTAAGCCGAGGCTTTTGGTTTAGTGTTTTGATAATAGAAGAAATCTTCCAGTAACTGCCGTTTGGCTTGGTCATTCCAGTAATACAAAGTCTTCGCGGTCGCCTGCCAATCCAGAATCGGATTAGCTTGTTTTAATAATCGGCGCAATTGAATTAAGTCGTTAGGTTCTTGCGAACGGATCACCATAAACAAGCGTTTTTCATTAATATCTGCCTTAGCTAAGGCCTTACCTAATGCATCGCCGCCTTCCATGTTCTTGATGTGGGGCAAGCAAAACAACAAGCGTTGCATGCTTGGATAGGCCCTTTCAGTGTGTAACACGCGATAAAAAGCGGGGACTTCTATCAAATCACCGGGATTCATGACCCGTTTCAATTCCGCTTGCGGGCCGGGTTTTAATGCCTGATAGCGTTCATATAAGGCCATAAAATCAGGTATTTTATTCTTTCCCTCACTCATA
>CAIKYI010000442.1 GCA_903831545.1 uncultured Methylobacter sp.
CAGAGCAAATTTTCAACGTAGAGGACATGGTCAAAAATCTCAGCAGCAATCCTATTATTGGCTCGGCACAATGTAAATTGAGAATTACCAGTCGCTTATTAAGTTTATGGAATGTTCGCATATATTGGGTAGAAAATACGCATTGAGATACCCGTAGACCAATCGACAGAATCACGACAGCGTCTTTTAAATTCTTCCTCTGACTCGTCTTGTTGCAAGAGTATCTCCATACCATCTTCGCAACAGTAACCAATCGGGTCCATATTCTCTGGGTCAACAATAAAATATAAAAGATGGATCTGCTCTCTTTTTTTGGGAGCGGCGGTTTCAAGCTTGATTAATCTGTTTCTTATAGTCATAGAAGTAAATCCAAGTTGGTGGCGAATATGACAACTTTTGGTTTCTTGCTGCCATCATGGAAACATCGCTGATAAGCAGTATCATTTGTTTCGCCTTCCTCTAAGGCGATTATCACAATATTATTCGTATCAAGCAGGGATGATTCTAATTTGCTCAATCTGGCTTTAATGCTCACAGAATAGCCTCCTGAAATGTTTTGAGTTTTGCTATCACGGCTTTAGCCTCTTCCCAACTAAGAATAAATTTATTCTCTGGTAGCTTAGCGTATGGTTTTTTTTGACGCCATCGAGCAATAGCCTGTTCCCTACTTTCTGTAGGCAAAACAACAATTACCGCCAGCAATCCTTCGGTGCAGTTTTTCCTCTCCATTTTTTCTAATCTAGTTTTGATGTTCATTTTTGTCCCTCCAATATCTCAATGCGTTTTTCTAAGTCAGATGTTTCGATCACCTTCGCCACAGCCTGTAAACACCAAGTTAACTTAGTAGCATCTTGCACATCAACCACGCCAGAACGCGCCTCACGATAGACTTTGGCCATTTCTCGCTTAACATCGCCCATGCTATCCAGCTTGCATCTATATCTCTGCCCTTTTCGAGGGGGTAGGGTCTCGACCTCGCCTGTTGCCCCATCTATTTCTACGGGATATTTATTACTCATTTTTTAACCTCGCTTCTTAATGAAGACAAAGTAGCCTCCTCGCCTGTCCAGATACCTTGTGTAATCTTCTTAACAAAATCAGGCTTACTGTCTAAATATTCCCATTTTAGATTGTCAATCTTACAGTTTCGAGCATGCTTTCCTGGAAGCCAGTCAAAGATTGCTTTTTCCACATAGTCATGACGAACTGGTTTTATAAAGTAATCAATGTAAGGTTCGCATATATAGGCCACCCAATAAAAACCTTGGTATATAGACTCCTGCAAATATAGCGACTCAAATCCACCAAGAGTTACATGCGCCAACTGCTCGCCTTTAGGCATCCATCCAATATCGGCTGCTATCGGATCAACCTCTTTAGGCGTACTCAATAATTTGACTGCTTCGCGTATACTCAAATCCGCAACGCGCTGCGGGTTTGATTCTTCAAGCAATGGGTATTCATTAGCCAGCTTCATATAAACCTGTACCGTACGTTCCGATACATCACAATTACTCTTGAGCCAGCCGAGCCATTCTCCGTGAACACACAATGCCTTCGCTTCAATCAATGCCGCGCCACATTCAATGGCGTGTTGGATAGCTTTGTTTTTTGAGTCTTCAACCAGTTGGTTGGTTCTGGTGATTTCCCCTGCCAACATTGGCAAGTCTCTTGTAGTCGTTAATTCATTCATTTTGTTTTGTCCTTCCGCAATTGCGAAATAAATTAATGGGGTCTTGGGTTGGTTGGTTCTGGATTCCAGCGACACAACTGTTCAGCATGATCATGATCTCTCGCCTCAACCTCAATCGGGTTACCGTTGGGTGTGTAGCAAGTCACCGTTATGGCATTAGGTCTTGGTGGTGGTATTTCTACATGCTCAATGCTTGCATTAAATTTGATGCATGAATGCAGTGTCTCGCTCCATAAGTCATATTCGCCAGCAACGAGACATTTACCTGCGCCGCGTCCGTGTGAGTTATAGCATTTGAAATGTAGGCATATTCCGCAACTGACATTATCTTTTCTAACAGACCCGGCTAACTCCGCAATGATTTCCACTTTGTGAAACTTAAGGAAGTCACGATGCGTTTGAGTTAAAGCGCTGGCCGGGGTAACTTCAAAGCTATCGCCAACCAAGGTCAACTCAAAACCTGCCTGTTTTATTTTTGCCAATGCTGACATTAGAAACGCTCCGTATCAGTAAAAGCCGTGACAGGATCTGATTTAAAAAAACTTTCTCCGGAGGATTCTTTTAAAACAACGTTCCCAAAGTTCCCGATGTTCCCGCGTTTTGAAATTTTGATAGTAAGTCCGCGTCCGGCATTAGTTGTTTCTCGTATAGTGCCATGCTCAATTTCAATCCCTAATGACAGCAGCGCCGGGGATTGTCGTTTAAGTGCATCAGACAAGCCTTTAGGCGAACGCGGCCATCCTTCGGCATTATGGCGAGATTCTGCGCTCAACTTTTCATACAAGGATTTGACTGTGCCAAAAAATACCGTGGAACTAGATCCATTATGAGCATCGACCATATCCCTGACTGCAACACCAACCGGTGAAGATTCCAGTGCCGCAGCAATACTTTCAGACCTGCTTGCTTTGTAAAGCCGATCAAAAGTACCCGGTTGATACCCTAACGCCTGCGCCATTGCTTCACCTAGTCGGGTAAAATCTGCCATCCTTGGTGGATTGATCAGCTTTACCGAAGGCAACAACGCTAACGTCTTAACAAACAAATCCAGTACACCGCCAAAAATCGCAGGTTTGACTTTTTCCCACTCAACGCTTATTTCAGATTCTTCCTTGTAGTCAATACGCGGACATTCAATGCTGATTGCTCTATCCGTCAAATCCTGAGCGGTGACCACACGGGGAATTGAGTTAAGAATCACGGGACGCTTGACTTCAATAATGGTTTCTTCCTTATTGGTGTATAAGGTTCTTGCGGCAAACCCGCCGCCAGTGGCCAATGTACATAAAGCATCTTGCATATTTGGCGTCAGGTGGGAAATATTCTCAAAGCTGGATAACCAGTTGCAGCCGGCACTTACAAACACATCTTCAACACTTTTAGGTGAAGCCCTGAGATTAACTGTATTGTGATCAATCAACTGTCTAAGCTTATTTTGTGTTGACGATTTCGCACTACCCTGTTGCCCGGATAACGCCAAAATGGGAAAAGGTGTTTCTGCCCGAAATGATTCCAGCATCCATGCCAACACCAACAATCTGTCGTTCTCGGGGATATTGATAAAGTCCCATATCTTTGACAGGTCCCCACCTGGCAGCGGTATTGGCAACGCTTGCATGGAAGATGATTTCCAAAACTTAACCGGGGAATTTTCTAAAATACGCCAGCCAGTCGCAGTGACCTCGATAACCTGTAACTGCTCATCGCCAATAAATAAGTAATGGCCGTTGTTATGTTCTGCGACGCGTAAATAAACCGGTTGTCGCTGGCCCTCGTATTTGGCAATCCCAGATAAAGCAAAACAGGCCTGTTTTATAGCTGATTCACTGGCAGACATACCTGTTGTGTTTTCGGTCTTGGTGTCTGTGTAATAACTAAAGCTTAGCCATTCAATAAACTGTTTGCTACCAATCGATAGCGTATGAAGTACACCATCCACATCAACACTGGCATAGCTGCTATCGGCCTGATCATCAAAAAATAATTCCGCTTTATCCATCACCAGCTCAATCAATGCAGATGCCGCACCATCACCTGTTCCATCAGAGTCGCCCGGTATTCGTGTTGCATCATCAATATCTGATAACAATACTCCTGAAGGTTTTGCCTTTTTAATTTTTACCCGATATTCGGCCCACCGCATTTTATCCTGTCGAATGACCTTTACAGCCTCCGTGAATGCAGGGGCAAACAACTCGCCGGGCTGATCATTGCAAAGCGCTAGAACTCTTTCGATTTCGGCAATTGCGCTCTGTAATTCTTCCTCACCGGCATCTACAGCTTCAGATAAATCAAAGACGGGAACATTAGGAACATATGGAACGTTGTTATTAAGAAATTCCTCCGGAGAATTATTTTCCCCATCATCAATCATCACGGGAAATTCTTTTTTTTCTCCATCAAAAAACAGGGGGTCATGAACCAGATGTTCCTGCATTGGCACTTCGCTTATGGCATTAATGGCGTTATCAAGCAATATTCCTGTAATTGCACCCATTACACTAACTCCATAGTTAACGTATCATTCCAGTCATAACCTACGATAGCCGGCAAGATGTATTGACCTGCAACAGCCAGCGCAGCTTTCTTGGCCGCTTTTTGTCCGGTACCTGAGACATCGTTATCGCCACAAATAATAATCTGGCTATCGGGATAAAGTTTTCTGATGACAATGGCGACGGCAACAAGATTGCCAGCGTCCAGCGCAATTACAGTAAATTTGCCAGTCGATGCATAAAGAGTTGCTCCTGTAGACCAGCCCTCGCATATCTGGATCACATGACTAACGTTTCCAATCACTGCAAAACAAGCTTTCTTCTTGCCGCCAGATAAAAACATCTTGCCGCCCGTTTCAGAGATAAATTGAAGATTAACCAGAGTTTTAGTTTCATCATAAATCGGAACAACCAGGGTGTTGGATCGACTTATTCTTAAATCATGCGGAATGACGCGCTTTTTATTAAGATAAGGATGCTCTATTGTTGCCGGGGGTGATCTGCTCCAAATGTAACGTGCTTTGTCTGCTGCAGCATGATGCTTGGCTGATTCTTCAACTTGGCGTTCGACTTCTTGCCGTTGACGTTCACTTGCAAATGCTCGGCGCTGCGCAGTTGATAACGGTTGAAATTTACCGTCAGATTTCCAACGCTCTTTGATACCCTGTTTGAAGTCTTGAAAATATCCAGCAGCCCTGCCATCAGTATGAATAACATAGGCGCCGTTCAATTTCCCGTCAATCTTAAAGCGATGTAATTGACCATCACCAATAATAACTTCCGGTGGAGGAACACCCGCATCAAGCATGGCATTTTTGAATTGATCTATAGCAATCATAATAAGCCTCCTACCATAGACAGCCACATCAAAACCGAAACAATGGACGCTTTGATGTGCTTGTAGATTGAGGTAAAATTAGGTTGTTTTTGATAGGTTGCGCTGCCGGAATTAGCCGTTCCAGTGGTGGCTTTATTTTTCATAATATTAAGCCGCCTTATCAGAAGTAGAACTCTGAGCTCGGCACTTATCCAACCATTCCAGCACATCAGTCTTGCGATATTTAACAGCACGACCAATCTTAATAAATGGAATACCACCACCTGCCCATCTATCACGCTCCATTGTTGCTGTAGAACAGTCGCGAACGTAGGCTACGACATTTTGATTAAATAGTGCGGTCTCAGGTGCACCATAAAATTCAGCAAGTGCTTCCGCTCTATTTTGTGCTTGGGTGCTGCTAGACTTGGCAAACGCTTTGACTCTATCTTCATTTGACATAGATTAATTCCAGATTCGTTATAAAAAAGAATCGCCATGAATTAACCCTCATGACTTGGAATCGACTATACGGGTATGGCTTTACCGCTAAATTTACCCGGTAAATAAACCTTTTAGCGGTAAGCTTATGGGTAAGTTTTTCTAAAAAGGTTGGGCTTTCCTTATATTGGAAAGTGTTTTATCAAAGGTTGCTCTTGATTGGTTTTGCTCGTTGCCATAACCAGAACACCATGAAATA
>CAIKYI010000443.1 GCA_903831545.1 uncultured Methylobacter sp.
CAGTCCATCGACTAGCCGCTCCAAAGAATCCTTCTTAACACTGTCTTCGCCGGCGGCCTCAAACATCGGCCTTAGCTTGGCAAGCGCCGTACCGACGCCGCCCGTATTGATTACTGAATCCAGTCGGATAAAAAGGTCATAGACCGCCATACTGTCTGTCATCTGCGAGGAACTGTGACCAAAAACAACTTCCGCTCTGGCGTTTTCAATAAAAATCGGAAAATGGCCGCCCGGCTGAACCAGTGCGAAATCCTGCGTTATAACCTCTGGCCCACGGCTACCAAAAAGATTCACAATCTTTGTCGGATCATTTGGAGTTTTATAGCTGGCCAGCGTATTCAGCGTATAAGAAATATTGCCTGGATTTAGACCGAAACCCGCTCCGTTTATTCCGTACGCCATCGAAGTATTATTTGCAAACAGTCTTGCGAAAACATAAGCAATGTGCCCGCCAAGACTATGGCCTGTAACTTGAACTACTGCGTCCTGAGATAGCACGCCCAAGCCGTCGGCACCGCTTTCAAAAACGATTTTTCGAAAGTTGGGTCGCGTCCCCACAACGCTAGTATCAACAATCGCGTTTCCCGCAAGCGCCTCCGCAGCATTCGCAGAAACAATGGTCGCCCGTCGATAGCTTTCGTTTGCGGCGTGCGTAAGACGCATCCAGAAGTTGTACATGTCCACAACTTGTTCCCAGGCGAGTCCATCGACGACGAGATCGTTGAGATCAGCAGACAAATCGACTAGGCCCGGATCTCCAAAAAAACTGGTTTCTGTTCCGCGCAATGCCAGAACGAAACGATTAGCTGGATCAGTATCCGGCCCAATGTTTTCGAATAACGTCGCCGAGAATCCACTCGCTTGATTGGGTTGGTGGCCGTTCTCAATTACTCGCCAATTAGTGACGAGGTCGGTCGCTTGGGCTAGCGAAAACCGGTTCGCAATAAGCGCATCTTTGGTACTGACACCCAGAATTGAAAAGTCCGCATACGCCGCCTCCGCCAATTGCGCCTGTTGAAACAAGTCCTGAATTGAGCTCATTGCTGCGCCCCCTTGAACTGCAAGTAAAAATTCCCGAATTCAATTTGCCGATCACGACCGCCGCTACAAAACTTGTAGTCCAGCCAAATTTTCCATCCCGACCATCCAGCCTGCCTTTGTTCCTGCGACGTTGAGAAATCAACAAATCGGGCCAACACTTCATTGCTTGAAATGTCGATTAATTGCCGCTCATGGCGCCATCGATTTAAAAACAATTTTCCGTTATGTTTGACAATTAAATTAAATCGCTTATTTACGAAATAAGTATCGATATAATTCACCATATCGCCTTGACGCGTGGATGTATCATTTTTATTCGCTACCAAACTTTCACTCACCCGAGGATTCTCTGCCCTCCATTGATCCAGCGTTTTATATACCCAAAATCCCGCCTCCTTTTCACAGTAATAGTTGTGCACAACGATGGTGGGGATGTGATCCCAGAACACCGGCAGATAAATAATCAGGAATCCCACGGCTGCCGCCAGCAGGCGCTTGCCAAACGATGAGCCATTCTTTGCAGCGCAGTAATACGCAAACCAGGTAACTGCAATGATTACGAGAAAATAAATTCCCAAAGCACCAAGGATAATTAAGCCGAACATATCAAACCGCCTTTCTTTTTTGCATTACGCCAATCAATCCAGGGGTACAAAACACGACTTCATATTGCTTACTCACAACACTGATACACTCTTGCCTTCAACGTAGTTTCCCAACCGCGCAACCTCATCAACTCTCAACCCCTTCGGCAGTTGATGCGTAATAAACAGCATCGATACCTTGCCCTTAAGCTGATTGACGGTTCGCGCAAAACTCTCCGCTGTCGCCTCATCCAGGCTGCTCGTCGCCTCATCAAAGATCAAAATCTTCGGCCTCTTGAGCAATGCGCGCGCAATGGCGATGCGCTGCTTCTGCCCGCCTGACAACCCCACACCGTGTTCGCCAATTGAAGTTTGATAACCCTCAGGTAGCTTTTCGATGGTGTCGTGGATCTCCGCGAGCTTGCAGGCCTGAATGAC
>CAIKYI010000444.1 GCA_903831545.1 uncultured Methylobacter sp.
ACCATCACATCCGCACCCTTTAGATCCAGGATTCGGTATTGCGTACCGAGACCTAGCAGCATATAACCGGCCGTAGCGGTATCGAAGTCACCTGCATGAGTCTGGGCTTCACCGCGAGTTAGACGCAAATTGCTATCCCATTTACCTTTGCTGTGATCGAGCTGAAATCCGAAACGCAAGGGTGGCATACGGGGTACATCGCTGCCGTTGGCGAATTGACCCCGGGTGAAATCGCTGAACAGCGTTAAATCAACCAGTCCGAGGCGATTTTGCATCAGCGGGAAGATCAGCTTGCTTTCGTAACCCATAAACGTGGCATCGGCCTGACGGCTTTCGACGATGGGAGCGCCACTGTCGACATCGAACTCCCCATTACGTTGCTGGTAGATATAATCACCAGCCCAGTTTTGGAACAGATCCAGCTGGGCTCTGATCCAGTCCGACTTGAATTTGTAGCCCAAATCCAGGTTGTAGGAGGTTTCTTGGCGTAGATTCACATTGCCGACTTCAAAGCTGCGGGTTGCATCATGAAAACCGTTAGCCAACAGCTCCTGGACTTGCGGCGCACGCTGTGAGCGGGTTATCGCAAGATTGAGGCTGTTGCTGTCGTTCAATTTCCATAAGCTGGAAGCGGAGGCGCTGACCGGCATATAACTAAGACTGGAAAGTCCTTGCGGAGCTAAGGTAGTGTCTTCAACCCGAACACCGAGCTGGTTAACAAGCGCGCCGATATTGAAAGATTCCACCGCAAAGACACCGTAACTGTTAGTTTGCGTTTGCGGAACAATGACTTCGTTGGTGGCCTTATCAATCGCCGCAAAATCGCTGGCAATGGCTTGAAAGCCCACCATGCCACGGAATATTCCCAGCGGATTATGAGTGAGTTCCAGTCGACTCTCATAGGTTTTATTCGTGAAAAAAGCGGCGGCCTCGCCATTAGGAATTTCAGTATGCTGGTAATCGGTATAACCCAGTTTCATACGCAGGGATTCAGCGAAGTGAAACGGATTTTTCAACTCACTTTTGAAGTCGTATTTGCTTTGTTTGAGATCGATACGCACAATTTCTCCGCCGCTGCCGTCCGGCGCAATACCATAGTTATTTTCCAAACGATTAATGGAGACGCCGGCAAAACCAGGATCGCCTGTCAAGGAAACGCCCGCCGAGCCGCTGATGGCGTGAGCAGACGTGCTGTTAATAGTGCCTTGGGGGTTTTGAATAACATTCAGTGTAGGATCGGTCGCTTGAGCGGCGTTGACATCAATGGCCGACCCGCCGATGTCGAGATTACTGCGGTCGCGATAAAAACCGTCCAGATGGTAGGCCAGATTGCCTTTACCCCCTTCTATTTTCATGACAGTGGAAGATTCATCGGAAACCGAGTCGAAACGCTGCTCAAGCGCACCGCCCAGCATTCTTTCCGGTAGTTTGCCGGGAATCCGGTTATCAATAACATTGACCACACCGCCAATGGCTCCGCTGCCGTAGAGCAAGGTAGCCGGGCCGCGCAATACTTCAATACGTTCCGCCAGTAACGGCTCTACGCTGGTCGCGTGATCGGGACTTATCGCCGAAACATCATTGCTGCCGATGCCGTTGTTAAGTACTCGAACCCGTGGTCCGCTTTGACCACGAATGACTGGTGTACCAACACCGGGGCCAAAAGACTGGCTGGTAATGCCCAACTCGTTTTTTAGCGTTTCACCAATGCTGTGCCCGACTTTCAAACGCAATTCCTCATCGCTTAAAACGGTGACCGGGACGGCTGACTCTGAGACTTTTTCTTGCAATGCTCCGGTGACAACCACTTCATCTAATTCAATTATGTTCTGTTCGGCGGCATAAGCTGTCGGCACATTCACAGATGAGGAAAGGAAGAAAATAACGGCAAGTTTTTTATTCATAAGATGCTCATTTATAAGTAATGAAAATAGTATAGTGGCATGATGAAGTACATTATATTTATATGTTATAACATAACACATAAAAGCAATTACTTATTTTCCCAAAAAAAAATCTTTACAGGGTAATGATGTTGGAAGTAACTACCCGGACATCCCCTGAAAATCTCTACATTTAACGCAGATACCCTGAGCTTCTATTGCCTTGCTATGAGCAACAAAACCTGCTCGATCAAATTCTTGCGACAGGGCCTTCATCACTTTTGGGGAGGGTCGTTCCTCGACTTCATTACAGCACTTACAAATTAAAAGTAACAGTTCATACTGATGCCCTGAACAACTGCAACCGACAAATGCATTGAGGCTTTCCACCCTATGTATCAAGCCCTGTTCGATCAAGAAATCCAGTGCGCGATAAATCGTCGCCGGTTTTGCGGCATTTTGCAGAGGCTTGATACGATCCAAAAGCTCATATGCTTTGACTGCTTTGTGGCTGTCCCAAATCAATTCCAGAACTTGGTGACGAATCGGAGTCAACTGTACGCCACGGACCACACACAAATGCTCCGCAATGCCTAATGCCTCGCTGACACATTTTTTATGATCATGATCTAAGGGATGAGGATGGCTATGACTTGCTTCGGTAGAAGGATGCATGTAATGGACTGTTTATTTAAATAGTGATGTTATAATATATCACTTATTATTTGACGTCAACATTGCCTCCGCTCGATGGTGAGTGATCTCATGAGACGCATCCAAAAATGCCTTACGTGCAGTATACCTAGCGAAATATGACGGTCAGCAAAGTAACAAGAAACAGACGCACAATTTATAGAGAGACGACCGGCAGCAGTGGGTCGATTCCGGCCCGTGAGTAGTCATTACAATTAAAATTTGTTCGTATTGCTCACCATTGCCCAGTTATTGATAATCAGTTTTTCAGGGTCAGTTGACTGCGGATTAACGGAACAATAACAATGCGGTTTAACAGGTGTGTAAAAAATAGGTTTTTACTTTAGTCCTTGCGACTTTGGCCGATAACCAAAGTAAGAAAACCAGAATGACCAACAAGTAAAAGCCTATTTTATTCAGCTAATTTTGAGGAGAATGTCATGAATACTTTGGTATGGATATTAGGCGTCATGGTGCAACTTACACTAATGATGGTGTTGCTCTTTGATCGTAATACCTATTTGCACTGTATTGACCCAGAGAATTAGCAATACAGTTGTCACGCAAGAACAGTGTGTAGCAATGCTCAAAAAATGGGGCTGTTAGTCTCAACGCTAACGTTTGTCAGATAATTACTTCATCTTCATTGATACACCTGTAAACGATTGGAATCCTATCCATATAAGTACAACAGCGATAACCAATAGTATCATTTTAATGTTTACTGATGAATCACCATCATCTTTGTTTGACATAATAACCCCACTGTAATATTTCCTGATTTATAGATAATCTAAATAATAAATCAGACTTCGAATCTTTCTTAACATAGTTTTTTCAGCTCCAGGATTAACCGACTAACACTAGGCTTGCGGCATAATCTTCTGGCGGCTCAAAGCCCAACAGCGTGATACACGTCGCCGCCAGATTTGCAATGCCTGCTTCAGACACATCAGCTAAATAGACGTTGGCTACCCCCGACGGATCGTACACAATGCCAGGCACCGGATTCAACGAGTGAGCCGTCTTCGGTTTACACCGGCCCTGCTCATCCAGAACCAGTGCACCGGTTTTTTTATCCAACTCACACATGTCGTCCGCATTGCCATGATCGGCCGAACAAACCAAAATTCCATTGGTTTTCTTTAGTGCATCCATAATCCTGCCAAGGTTTTCATCCACGGCTTCGACGGCCAGTTTAACCGCGTTCACCACGCCTGTATGTCCCACCATGTCGCCATTCGGAAAATTCAGGCGAATAAATTTATATTCCCCGCTCTCAATCGCCTGGATCACAGCAGCGGTAATTTCATCCGCTTTCATTCGAGGCGCATTTTCGAACGGGCAGACATCCGACGGAATCTCTTTCCAGGTCTCCATCGGAAACTTACCCGAATTATTGCCGTTGAAAAAGTAGGTCATGTGACCAAATTTTTGCGTTTCCGAAATGGCAAACTGTTTTACGCCCGCATTCGAGAGATACTCGCTCATCGTGCGATCAATCGCAGGAGGCGTTACCAGATATCGCTTCGGCACTCCTAGGTCTCCGTCATATTGCATCATGCCCGCATACAACACTTTCGGTTTCGGGCCGCGATCAAATTCCTTCAAGTCATCCGCTTCAAATGCTTTGGTAATTTCCAACGACCGGTCGCCACGGAAATTAAAGAAGATTACGCTGTCGCCATCTATAATCGGCCCCACTGGCGCCCCGACGCGTTCAATGACAAACGCAGGTAAATCCTGATCCAAAATACCCGGGTTTTCAATGCGGAAAGTTTCCACCGCTGCTTTCATAGAGGCAAATGTCCGGCCCTCAGCTTTCACATGTGTCGCCCAGCCACGCTTGACCATATCCCAATTGGCATCATAACGATCCATGGTAATATTCATGCGCCCGCCACCTGATGCGACGCAATAATCGACCGTGCCATCTGCATTGATTTCTTTCAAGAAGGCATCGAAGCGCTCAATATAGTCCAGTGCCGATGTTGGCGGCACATCGCGTCCGTCTATCAAGGCATGAATCCGAGCCTTTTTTACACCTTGTTCCTTCGCCGTCCGTAGCATCGATTCCAAATGATTCAGGTTGGAGTGTACATTGCCATCTGAAAACAGGCCGATAAAGTGTAACGTCGACGATTTGTTATTTACATTGGAAACGAGCTCATGCCAAACCGAACCGGGGGCATACATCGCACCCGAGGCAATCGCCTTTCCAACCAAAGCCGCGCCCTGTTCAAAAACACGACCACAGCCGATGGCATTATGGCCCACTTCCGAATTGCCCATATCCCCGTCGTCCGGTAATCCAACTGAAACGCCGTGCGCCCGCAACTCGGTATACAAGGCATTCTCACGCAACCAGATCAGGTTCGGAGTCTTTGCCTGTTGCACAAAGTCGCTCTCCGGGTTTTTGCCAATTCCCATCCCATCCATAATTACCAACACCACCGGGCCTTCCGGACCGACAAAATACTTACTCTTGTTCAACTCAATCATTTCAAACTCCAACTCCAACTCCAACTTACAGGTAGTATCAATAATACACAACTATAAACGGCTTTCAAAATTCTCACCCGCAGCGGGATTGAAAAATCATTATTATATGAATATTGGAGAAGTATTTAATGTCATTCCCAAACGCTCTGCCACCCGAAACAAAATGCCATTGACTGTTTTGGGGCAGGCGTCCGCATCAACCCAGATTTGCATCGATTACCGGGAGTGGTGCCGTAACTTCAGTCATGACAAACTTCGGGTGCTTGTGTAATAGCTTGGAATTTAGTTGCCGCTAACACGTGGCAGTGGCTTAGGCAATTGTGCAAGAGCCGCTTGCACAATTATAAGTCATTGATCTTAAATACATCTATTATGATTTGAGTTTTCTGATGAGCACTTCGGTATTAATGAGATGTGCATTTTCCGGATAATCGTATTGGAAGCGTCCGGCTACTTTATTAAAGACAATAAATGATTGCGCAGCATCTATTTCATCATCAATATAATTCAACAGAAAGTCAGCCGCAGCAAGGTCTCCACGTCTTTTGCCAAGTCGTTCACCGCGCATTATCTTTGCTTCGTCGTCAATGCATATCGATGTTTTTATAATCCCTATTTTGTTGATATTGGTCGCCATAAACTTTTTAATTTCTGACGATTTAGCAACAATCTCATTTAAAATGGACTGAATAACGATAATTTTTGTGTTTTTATGAATGAGCAGTAGATGCAATAGGCCTTTTTCGGAGCATGATAGCTCCTCGTTTTTGGTAGACCACATTGGGGGGTATAAGTTGCTAATCTAAATGGCATTCCAACACAAAACTTCATTCTGTGGGGCTGCTGTCATTAGGAAATCTGGCGTCAATGTCGCTTAAGGATTGCTGACGCAAGCATTTTCAGGTACTGACGTTGATTTTTATGCTGTGTGACGGGCGCCTCTTCTCGGCCATCAACTGCCGGTCGCGAATGGCCGCTTTGTGGCGATGAATTTCGCGGAATGAAGTTCGGAAATTGATCAAAAAATAACCTTATTGATCATCAAATTCCAATCCCTCTCCAGACATAAACTAAAAATAATTATCATCTTGCCATTATCTTAATAAGTCATTATGATCAGTATGGCTTAAATTTTAAAATAAGAGGCTTCTTATGATTAATGAAGTAAATGCTGTCGCATTCCGACAAAATCTAGGGGAAATGTTGAATCAAGTTCAATATCGACATGATTCCATTTTAATTAAAAAAGATGGCAAACCAGTGGCTGCGCTGGTAGATGCCCAATTATTTGATCGAATACGCCGTTTTAAAAATAGATTTGATGCTCTAAGCCAACAAATAGCCGATGCTTATGTAAACGTACCTCAAGAAGAAGGGCTAAGCGAAATTGATGCCCTTGTCTCAGAAACTAGACATTCTGAATTTTAACTATGCCGCAAATTTGCATTGTCCTAGATACTAATGTTTTACTTTCTGGAACAGCTTATCCGAATTCGATACCAGGAAAAATAATCTCTGCCTGGCGAGGAGGAAGTTTGGAGGTCATCCTTTCCCAATATATTTTGGATGAATTACAGCGGGTTCTTCCAAGACTGAATCATCGTCTCGGCTGGTCAAGCCTGGAAATTCGAGATTTTGTCGATAGT
>CAIKYI010000445.1 GCA_903831545.1 uncultured Methylobacter sp.
GTACAGCGCATAGACATTGGCATCATTTTTCCAGCTATCGCCTTTGTTCCAGAGATTGGTCGAGAAGCTGTAACGGTTGGTTTTGCCGCCATCGCTAGGATCCATGGTCCCGTAAAGTCCAAGTGTGCCATTGTCAACCAGGGCTTGCGGAATCTGATTGGTCGCCGTCCAGCTATTCGTATAGCCCTTGCCGTTAACTGACAGACCCCAGTTTCCTTTATCAAGGGAGTAGCGCAACATGCCGTTGAATTTTTGGGAATCTTCGGGCTGTTTCCAGACGCCGTTATAAAAATTAAATTCACCTGCGTAAAGTAAATCGCCACTGCCGATTTTGTTGGAATTGGCAATCAGGGTTCGGTAATAGTCGAATGAACCGCCAGTAAACTTCAAAATGCCTTCGGGCAACTTGTCCATTGAAAACATTTTTGCATAACCGGCTGATGAAAAATCGCCGACTTCTGCATAATAAGGGCCTGTGCCATATTCAATATTTTTTACCATTTCAGGAATAATGCTATTAATATCCATATAGCCTTGGCCGTGCGCATGAGTAGGCATATTCATCGGTATGCCGTCGACATAAGTGGTAAAGTCGGTGCCATGGTCGAGATTGAAGCCGCGCAGGAAATACTGGTTAGCCTTGCCGGAACCGCTGTGCTGGGTCGCTACGGCGCCTGGAACAACTTCGACCAGTTCGCCATTGCGGGATAAGGGCCGATATTCGAATTGAGCCTGGCTGATTTCGCCTTGGGATGCCGAACCGGTAATACCGATAAGATCTTTTGCGCGTCCAGTTTCTACGACCATGTCTTTAAGTTCCACAGTGTCGGCTTTACTGGATTTTGACTTAATATTATTTGTAACTTTAGATGTTTGTTTCTTTTCTGCAGTTTCGATCGTCTTATTTTCAGGGTTTGATATATCTTTAATTTTGTTAACAATTTTTGGGGCTTTAGATTTCTCCGTAGCTTCTGTTGTGTCTTCGATAGTTTTATAGTCAGTTTTGGTCTCGGCTAGCGTTATATCTGCATAACTGAACATAAATGAGCAGGCGAATATGGCTAAGCCTGCTTTTTGTAAGCTTAGCTTTTGTGGCCTGTAGGATTGGTTATACGGAATAACGGGGCGTTGCTTTTGCATGGTCTTCCTCAATATTGTATTTATAAGATTTAGGGTAAATGGAATGTAAAGCTGGGTGACAAGCGTTGTTGGTCGATAGAAAATTACAAGGGGATAGCAAAAAATGCAGCAATGACTTAAGCCGCATCTTAGTATTTGGTGAATTTCTGGAAAATAAACTGCGACTGAAAGCTGAAGGTCGTGCGGAAGGACTTATAAAGGGAAGCGTATTGCCGAAAGCAATATCGTCAAAATCAAGTGAATAAATATCTGCGAATAAGGCTAAAACAGGCGGAGAAGTTGACCCTACGCCATTAGTTAAAAAACTGGTCGCAGGTGTAAAAATCGCAGGGGATAAATCGAAATTTGGAGTGGTTTCAAGAACCTTATTGCTGTCATTAACTGTAATATCAGTAAGATGACAAAAAAAAGCGGCAGTACAAAAGCGGGGCGTGATATTAACAACAAAAACGTCCGGGGGCGAAGTAACACCCACACCGCTGGTTAAAAATTGTGTGCCTAGTTGCTGATCAATTGGCAAGTCGGCAGTGATCAAAAATGCAATGTTACACGTAGCATGATAAACGCTGCGCACCTGATCGCGCCCAAGATCAAAGAGATGGGTGTGACTGTGAGGCTGGTGTCCATGGCCAGCATGCCCAGTTCCATCTTCGCCGCCGGATAAAAACAGCTGATTATGCCTATTGTTCGGTGGTGCGGGCTCGACACCGATGATGTGCCCATTAAAATTGTTGGTTTGGGCTTCTATGGATAATTTAACTATTGAATTGTTGGATTCAGATTGTGCGTAAGTTAAATGACTAAGAAAAAGTGCGAACAGCATTACCAGTAAGCGGACAACTAAAATACCCGCGCCGTGGAGCAGTATAGTCGCCACCATAAACCCTAGAGTATAAGAAATCAGGCTGACTGAAGTGGATATTTCTTGTCCGTGGGCAAAGCCGTGGAAAAAAGCAAAGAACGCCACGATAAGTACATTGGTTCGGCTACTGAAACGGATTCTGCGGGTTATTAGTACGCCGAAAACAAGGCAAGAAAGCAAAATAATGGGCTCTGCACCTGGAATCAATAATCCTGCCGCTCCCGCTATACCACCGAGACTCATCACACCGACAAAAGTAACGGGGAGCAACCAAATAGCTGAACCTCGCAATTGCGCGGCCCAAATACCCACGGCTAGCATGGTGAGTAAATGATCCCCGCCGTGCAAAGGATGGATGAATCCACTGCTCCAGCCACTAATATCAATTACGCTACTTAAGCTATTGAATAACAAAACGCTAAGAGCCAGCAATAAGCCCAGCGAGAGAAGTAATCTCTGCTGAAAGCGTAATGCAAAACGTGTTAAGCGGAGGGGTTTGTTCATTAAGACAGAGTTATTACGTATCATGAAAAAAAGACATTATGTACAATTCCCCAATATCTGACAAATTATATAAATAATTTAATGCTGCTTAATAGATCACAATTTAAACAAACATCCCCTCACCCTCTAACGGAAGCACACACCAGCAGTTTTGTTTCAATAAATCGCTGGCAGCTCTATTGAATATACGAAAGGTCTTGAAATTTGGTTTCAGTGGTTGTTGTGGATCGATAATTCCAATTTGCCAATGGCCGGTTTAGGGAAGCGTAAAA
>CAIKYI010000446.1 GCA_903831545.1 uncultured Methylobacter sp.
AAGTCTACAACGTAGGATTTTCAGAAACCATCGATTTTCTAATCGGAACTCCAGGAAAATAAAGTGTGCTGCGTTGCGACAGCAGTGTTAAACATTTATGTGCAGATGCGATAGGACAAGGCTAATTGCTTGCCACGCATACTACGCTAATTCGTAGGACATGCAGAGCGCCTGTAACCGTATGAACACAAACCTTTCTGTATTAATTGCGTGCACTAATCCCCTCCGAAGGCGTAGATTATGAACATAGTTTCTAATGATTTTAGTATGCACTCAGTCGACTTTTCCACGAGCCTATTTTCGCCATGATCAACCTCAACGATGCGTTGGCAGTGCTGCTTGCCCTCGCGTCAGCTTCAAGAATCGGTAGCGACTAAGTTCGATGATCAGATTCGCGTCCGTGAAATTCTCAAAGCAAAAGACATGTTCGGCACCACGGAGACTGTAATTGGAGCAAGACGCGATAACTTTTGTCAGCCATTGTTCATTGGTGGTTTGACCTCCGCATGCATCGTTGTCGTGCGCAAGGCGCACTTGGTGATGCGCTGCATTCAGTCAGCTGTGCAGCGGCCTTTAACCCGCGCTGACTGCGGCGTGTCATCGATCGTCGGGCATAGCGGCAGGTTTTTTTGTCTGCTGTATACAATGCTGCTGCAAAAACGTGCTAAAGGAAGGTCATCCAATACAATTGACAATTGGAAGCTCGTGACTGGCGCGCGCAATCGGATTAGTGGCGTGGTGGTCGAGAGAGTAGTGGAGTAATAGAAGAGCCAATTCTATGGCGTGCCATCTTTGGGTAAATCTAGTTATGTGCTTTAATAGAAATTAACTTTTAGGATTAAGTAAGTATGAAAAATAACAAGGTGTTGGTTATCGGTGGCGCAGGTTTTATAGGGTCCCATGTTGTAGATGTTCTACTTAAACAGGGTTCTGATGTAAAAATATATGACAACCTCAGTAAGGGAAGATATAGGCCAACAGAAGCTGAAGTTATTGTTGGCGATATTCTAGATGTTTCATTGCTAAGGAAGTGCGTTGCAGAATATAACCCAAATATCGTTTTTCATTTGGCTGCGCATCATTTCATTCCATTCTGCGAGAAGAATCCATATGATGCATTCAATGTAAACGTCAATGGAACATTATCAGTAATAGACGCGTGTATGAATTCCACTTCTGTGGAGAAGTTATTTTTTGCATCAACTGGAGATGTTTATTGTCCATCAAACTATAAAAATAGGGAAATGGACTATGTATCACCAGTTTATGTTTACGGAGAAACCAAACTAATTTGTGAAAATATATTTCGAAGATACTTGTCATCCGTAAATCCTTCGTTTTGTATTGTGATAGGTCGCTTGTTTAACGCTGCAGGTACAAGGGAGACCAACCCTCATTTGTTGCCAGAAGTTGTCAGGCAAATTCAATCGGGTGTACAAACATTAGAGTTAGGAAATCTCTGGCCGTTAAGGGATTTTGTTGATGTTGATTCAATGGCTAGAGTTATAGTCAATTTGACCAAAACTGTAAATGGGTCGGATGTCTATAATATTGGCTCTGGACAGGTGCAGTCAGTTCAAAATGCAATAGAACTTTTGATAAAGGCTTCGGGATCTTTTGTAGAATATATAAGCATTGATTCGAAAAAGCGACCAAATGATAGGCCTTACTTGTGTCCTTCAGTGGATAAGTTGAGAAATTCTATCGGATATGCCTGCGAACCCTTTTCTTTCGAGTCCGCCCAAACTGTATGGTCGGCAGACCTAAGTGAAAGATTTATGTATTAGTTATTTGTTGTGCGTCAATAAATTCTCATTTCTTTAACACGATTTCAATAGTCTTCGCCTTGTTTAAATTAGATATTTAAATTCATATAAATTTGGTGGTCGCCCTTAATGTCAATAGGAAGTATGAATTAGTATTTGCAAGCTAACTGCCTGAATTCTTTGCTCTTGAAGTATTCCCGCAATCTGCAGGAATACTGGGTTGTCGGGGGTGAAGCACGACAGTCAGAACTCCCAAAAGTGATGTTTAACTATGCGCAATCTTTGGAAGATTCGAGGCTTTTTATGAACACAACCACAAGTGATCGAACTGCTCCAATCACTGGCTGTGCTTGCCTCAATAATGAAGATCATGCGCGTTGTGGTTGATCAGGGGTTTCGTGGCGTTGAAGCAGCTAACGCTGACAAAGAGATCATTCACAGACGCAAGCTCAAGTGGTTAAGCAAACAGCAACGGCGCTGACGCAAAAGCAGAACCGCGGTAGAGCCATCCATCGGACACTTGAAGTCAGTCGATCGTATGATCGTTGTTGGTTGCTGGGATCGTTGGGGGA